>DATLHW010000089.1:0-11544 GCA_035539675.1 Burkholderiales bacterium
CAGTATTGTCTTGCCATTAAACTTATTCACAAGTTTCCCTTATGTGGTCTCGCTATCCCCGGCAACCAATTTTTCCATCCAGCCAACCAACTTTTTAAGCAACTTCTCTCGATCAAAATGCTGCTCGAAATATTCCTTCCCGCGCGCGCCCATTTGACTCCGCTCACTCTCCGTCAATTTATGCAACTCAAGCACAGCACGCGCTAATCGTTCTGGGTCTCCGGCGGGAACTGCCGCGCCAGCGCCGGCTTCACTTATGATGCGCGCCGCCTCGCCATCTATCGCGGCGACAATCGCCTTCCCTGAAGCCAGATACGACTGCACTTTCCCCGGAATCGTCATGGCGAAAACCGGGTCCTTCCTTAAGGTCACCAACAAAACGTCGGCTTCATGAAAAAAAAATGGCATATCTTCAAGTGGAAATCGTCCGAGCAAATGAACCTGACGCAGTTCCCGTTTTTCGATCTCCGTCCTCACCCAATCAAGGCGTCTCCCATCTCCAACAACAATCCAATGAATATCTGGTTTAGAACGGGTTAGTTCAGCCGCCGACAATATGGTTTCAAAATCCTGGGCATCGCCGACATTGCCTGCGAATACCACCCGAAACCCCGAGGGCAAGACCGGCAACGTTTGCGCCGCTGAGCCTTTACCGGGATTTTTGAACAAATCCTCAGCGCTCGTAGGGAAGTATTCGATCCGCGACGCCGCCACTCCTTTTTCTATCAGCGGCTCAATATAGCCTTTCGACTGCACCAATATTTGATCACAGTGCCTGTATATTAAGCTTGTTAGTTTCTCCACCATTCCAAGAACCAACCTTGATCGTACAGCGCCGGTAGCGACAAGCGTCTCTGGCCAAAGATCCAAAATATTAAGCTGCAGAGGGACCTTCTTAATTTTCTTGAGCAGAATCGCGGGCAATACGGAGGTGACAGGCGATGGTTGATAAACAAAAATCAAATCGTAGCGATCACGGCAATAAAACGGCCCAAGCACCAAGCCAAAGAACACAAAGGACGCATAGTTCAGCGCCAGCCGCAGAGATGTTCCGTTACCCCGCGGCAACACTGGAACTCTCTTGATTTGAGCGCCTTGGCAAGGCTCCCGGCTTTTACTAAAGTAACCATATCCGGAGAAAAATGAGCCCGCTGGATAATTAGGCTTGCCCGTTAATATAGTTACTTTATGACCACGCTCAACGAGAGCCGCCACAAGATCGTTTATCCGAAAATTCTCTGGCCAAAAGTACTGAGTAACAATCAAAATCTTCAATAGGGCACCTCGATTCCGGCGAGATTATGGGCACTTTTTCAATCAAAAACAAACTGGGCTGATGCGAATTTCGAACAACTGATGGCCCCATCCTGAACTCAAAAGGATATTTGAGAGGGCGCGTAGGTTGCCTCATCGACGCCTCCCTCCCACCACCCGGCATTAATTGTTATCTCGCTAGCTATTAAACTAGATTACAATCTGGTCCCGACATAGTGGGCCACATTATATTAGCGGCACTCAGCACCGCCACCCGCCCTCACGAATCCAATCGACTTCTGAAAAAAATTGAACCTTCACGCCAAAAAGGACGGCGGGATCTATGTGATCGCCGAAGCGGGTGTAAATCATAATGGCTCCGTCCGCTTAGCCAAGAATCTAATTGATGCATCCGTGGACGCAGGCGCTAACGCCGTCAAGTTTCAAAGCTTCCGCGCCGCCAAGCTGGTGACTCGCAACGCGCCAAAGGCTCGTTATCAAATCGAAACCACCGGGACAGACGAAAGCCAGTGGAAAATGCTGCGTGCGTTGGAGTTAAGCGAAAAAGATCAACGCAACTTGGCCGACTACGCGCGCAAGCGGGGGATCACCTTTCTTTCCAGCCCTTTCGATTTAGAAAGTCTGGCGTTCCTCGACGGCGAATTAGACGCTCCGATGCTGAAAATTCCTTCCGGAGAAATCACCAATGCGCCGCTGCTGCTTGCGGCGGCCCGCACCGGCAAACCGCTTATCGTATCGACCGGCATGTGCACCTTAGGAGATATTGAGACTGCCCTCAGCGTGCTGGCGTTTGGTTATACAAAGCGGGGCATCCCCAATTCGCTGGCCGCCTGCGCTCAAGCCTATGCTTTGCCTAAGGCGCGACGTCGATTACAGGAAAAAATCACGATACTTCATTGCACAACACAATATCCGGCCCCTTTCAGTGAGGTCAATCTGCGCGCGATGGATACGCTTGCCGCCGCATTCGACTTGCCGGTCGGCTATTCCGACCACACCGAAGGCATCGCCGTGAGCATCGCGGCAGCAGCGAAGGGAGCAACTCTGATCGAGAAACATTTCACAATGGATAAGAGCCTCCCCGGCCCCGATCATCGCGCCTCGCTCGACCCAAACGAACTGGCCGCTCTCGTATCCGCTGTGCGTGCAGTGGAGCAAGCTTTAGGCAATCCGGTAAAATGCCCGTCCGAGTCGGAATTGGGCAACGCACCCATTGCACGCAAGTCTTTGGTTGCCGCCGAGACTGTTCGCAAGGGACAGCGCTGGACCATCGCAAATCTTGACGCCAAACGCCCCGGAAGCGGCGTCTCGCCGATGTTGTACTGGGACTTGCTAGGCCGCGAGGCCGAGCGCGACTACCAACCCGACGAACCAATCGATCGCCAATGAGGACGGTCGCCATCCTGTTGAAGAGAGCCCGCAATGAGTGAACAAAACACCTACGTCGTTAAGCAAGACGATAGTCTTGAAATAAAGTATGGCTTGCCCCGAGACGTAAAATTCTGCAAACGCTGCGTCATTTCAAATCAGCGCCCAAACTCCGCAGTGGAATATTCGCACACCAAGGAGAGCAAGAAAAAGACCATCAACTTCGATGAAGAAGGTGTATGCGACGCCTGCCGCGTGGCGGAAAAAAAGAAATCAATCGATTGGGCCGAGCGCGAACGTCAGCTGCGCGAGCTATGCGATCGTCATCGCCGCAACGATGGTTCGTACGACTGCGTTGTGCCTGGCTCCGGAGGCAAAGACAGCTTTTACGCGGCGCATATGCTCAAATATAAGTATGGCATGCACCCTCTGACCGTCACATGGGCTCCGCACGTCTACACCGATTGGGGCTGGAAAAACTTTCAATCATGGATCCATGCCGGCTTCGATAATTATCTTTGCACCCCGAATGGCCGAGTGCATCGTTTGCTGACCCGCTTGGCTGTGGAAAACCTGTTCCATCCATTCCAGGCATTCATCTTCGGTCAGAAGTCGCTAGCGCCCAAGATGGCGCTGCTATTTAACATCCCGCTGGTGTTCTACGGCGAAAACGAGGCTGAGTACGGTAATCCGATTGGCGACACGGAAACGGCAAAACGCGATTGGTCGTATTTCACCGCTGAGGACAAATCCAAGATTTATCTCGGCGGCACATCGCTGGAATCGCTGGAAAACGATTTTGGCGTCGACAGCGTTGAGCTACAACCCTATCTGCCCGCCAATCCGGAGCAAATCGAAAAACAGAACGTGGAGGTCCACTATCTTGGCTATTACCTGAAGTGGCATCCGCAGAGCTGTTACTACTATTCGGTCGAGCACGGCGGTTTCCAAGCGTCGCCCGAACGGACGCCCGGAACATACAGCAAGTACAACAGCATCGACGATCGCATAGATGATTTTCACTACTACACCACTTACTGCAAATTCGGTATCGGCCGCGCCACTTATGACGCCGCGCAGGAAATCCGCTCCGGCGACATCACCCGAGAGGAAGGCGTAGCGCTGGTGAAACGTTTCGATGGCGAGTTTCCCGAGCGATTCGCCGAAGAAATCTTCCGCTACCTAAGCATTCCAGAAAAGGAATTCCCACAGGCGCATCGAATGTTCTCGCACCCCGTCATGGACCGCGACTATTTCACGAACCTCGCCGATCAATTCCGCTCACCGCATCTGTGGAAAAAGGAAAACGGTGTTTGGAAGTTGCGTCACACGGTAATCGATTAATGTCTAATCTCCGCCTCATCGCACGCCTCGACATCAAGGGACCGAACCTAATCAAAGGCATACATCTCGAAGGTCTGCGGGTCGTCGGTGACCCGCAAGAGTACGCGCGCCACTATTACGAACAAGGCATCGACGAACTGGTTTACATGGATATTGTCGCCAGCCTGTACGGACGCAATAACCTACAGGACATCGTTCGACGCGCAGCGCGCGATCTGTTCGTGCCAATGACAGTCGGCGGCGGCCTGCGTTCGGTGTCCGACGTACGCGAGATTCTACGCGCCGGCGCTGACAAGGCCGCCATCAACACCGCCGCCGTAGCGCGCCCTGAGTTAATTACCGAAGTCTCACGTCAGTTTGGCTCCCAATGCATGGTATTGTCCATTGAGGCCAAGCGCATCGCTCCCGGCAAATGGGAGGCTTACACCGACAACGGCCGCGAGCGCACCGGATTGGATGTAGTCGAATGGGCGCGTCGAGGCGCCGAGTTGGGTGCAGGCGAGATCCTGCTGACATCGGTGGATCAAGAGGGTACCCGGAAGGGTTTCGATGTCGAAGTGGCGCGAGCCGTATCGTCAGCAGTACCCATACCGGTGATCGCCAGCGGCGGCATGGGAACATTCGAACATCTACAACAAGTGGTGAAGCATGGCCTAGCGGATGCAGTGGCTATGGCCGACGTATTGCATTATAAGCGCTTAAGCTTGCCCGAGATTCGCGCTCAGGCGCAATCCGCAGGGCTAAGAGTGCGCTCATTGGAACAAGCGACCTGATGCGTTTCTCCCAACCCGACTAAAAACTCTCATCAACGTATCAATACAAGTCATATTTATATCTTCACGAGAAATGTGAAGAACCTGCTTTTGCAGCCGGACAGCCTCCCTCGCACGTGAGGGACTTGCTCCGATTTATTGAGACACTCTAAAACCGGTATGAGCAAATCAGTCATCATCGTCGATTACGGCATAGGCAACCTTCACAGTGTATACCGCGCATTCGAACAATGTGGATGCCTCCCAACCATTAGCAGCGACCCTGAGGTGGTTAGGCGCGCTGATCGGCTGGTGCTTCCTGGCGTGGGCGCGTTCGAATCAGGCATCCACAACCTTGGAGCCGGCGGGCTGGTTGAGCCAGTGAAAGAATTCGCTCGGACTGGCAAGCCATTCCTCGGCATTTGTCTCGGCATGCAACTATTGTTCGACTACAGCGAGGAGTTCGGTCGGCATGCGGGGCTAGGCTTAATTCCCGGTAAGGTTACGCCAATCCCGAACAAGGGCGCCGATGGGACGGCGCACAAGATTCCTCATATCGGCTGGAACGCGCTGCGTTTACCAAAGACGCGCACTGATTGGACCAACTCCATTCTTTCAGGCTTGCGCACCGGCGATGCAACCTACTTCGTGCATTCGTACACCGCCTTTCCCGAACACGACGCCGATCGCCTTGCCGATTGCGACTACGACGGCTGCCAGATTTCAGCAACCGTTGCGCGTGACAACGTCATGGGATGTCAATTCCACCCCGAAAAGAGCGGCGCAATTGGCCTAAAAATCATCTCGACTTTCCTGTCGCTCTAGAACCGGTTATGAACTATTTCGCCTGTGCGCAGCCCTGCCGAGCGTCCGTATGCGTACCCAGAGGGCATAAAAGGCTTAGGGGAGCGCCGTTTAGTCGCTGTAAACAAGCGAACGGCAAGGCGGCAGACGGACACTCGGCAGGACTGCGCAGAGGGTTTGGGGCGGATTGGGCGCATTACAGCAGCAAGACAAAAGGCCTTCAACGTTTGCTCCCGCTTATGCGGGAGAAGGCCGCTCGCCCCTTGTTTAGAATGACTAAACGGCGCTCCCCACACCTTGTACCGCACCCAACCCGCCCCAATCGCAAGGGCGAAATAGTTCATAACAGGCTCTAAGGCGTGACGATTATTCAACGGCTGGCAACCAGTTCGCTGATATACACGCTCTCCAACCTTCTGCAAAAGGGGATGGCATTCCTGCTCATCCCTGTCTATACACATTACCTGAACGCGGATGGCTACGGCATTCTCTCGGTAGTCGCCGCCCTGAATGGTTTTCTCGCGGTGTTTTTCACCTTGTCATTGCACGGGGCGATGACGCGTTTCTATTTTGACTACCGCGATCAACCAGAAACATTGAAGTCCTTCTGGGGCACTCAATTAACCTTCATTCTATTGGTCTCCACGGCCGGCGGAGGCGCGCTGCTGATTACCGGGCAATGGGTGCTTGCGCCTGTGATCGGGGACGTCCCCTATATGCCCTATGTAGTACTAGGCATATTTATATCCATGTTTCAGCCGGTCTTTCAGACGCTGCTCGCGCTATTGCAGACTCGCGAACAGCCTCTCTTGTACGCAGTATTGAACCTCGCGAACTTCGTAATTACCATCGCGCTGGCCATCTCTCTGGTGGTGTTTTGGGGTTGGGGCGCAGAGGGGCCGCTATTTGCTTTGCTTGC
Organism: Burkholderiales bacterium; assembly: GCA_035539675.1. Taxonomy (GTDB): domain Bacteria; phylum Pseudomonadota; class Gammaproteobacteria; order Burkholderiales; family DATLHW01; genus DATLHW01. Next base: position 6,463 of record DATLHW010000089.1, read on the forward strand.
CGCCGCCGCGATAACTTTTGTTTTGTCGCTCTGGATACTGCGCCATGAGGTGCGATTCGGTATTCAAAAAGAACATCTGCGAACCGGCTTGCGCTATTCGCTTCCGCTCGTGCCACACGCGCTGGCCGGGGTATTAACGGCGATGCTGGACCGACTCCTCATCAACGGGCTGGTCGGAATGTCGGCGGCGGGGGTATACGCTTTGGCGTTCCAGCTCGCCACTGTGGTGGCGGTAATCACCGACAGCGTCAATCGAGCCTACTTCCCGGTCGTGACGCAGATTCTCAAGGACGGCGATTCGGCGAAAGTGGACGAATTGCCGCGCGTCGCCCTGTATATGGTCGGCGCATACTGTGCAGCGGCGCTCGGCCTGAGCGTATTCGCTCCCGAGATCGTGGCGCTAGTCGCGCCTCCGGCATTTGGCGAAGCGGCCAGCGCCGTGCCGCTGATCGCATTCGCTTTCGCGCTGAACGGGGTGTACTACATATACGTCAACATTCTTTTCTATCGCGCCGATGGCACTCGCCTGATTCCTCTTGCCACCGTGGTCGGCGGCGCAGTCTCGATCGGAGCCAACCTGTTCTTGATTCCGCGATTTGGGATAGCGGGAGCGAGTATGGCAATGGTCGTCGCACAACTTGTCAGTGTGGTGTTCGTAGCCTTGATTGCGCGCAAGTATGAGGTTGTGCAATGGCCCGCCAGACGATTCGCATACCTAGTTGGCGGCGGATTACTGTTGGCTATTGCGTCTCAGCAAATAAAAGACTGGAGTCTGCCTGCGGCGTTGCTCGCCAAGGGAGCGATCGTTGCCGCCGGCATGGTCGCGCTGTTCGTGCTGTCCGGGGGATCGCCCCGTGCGGTGCGGGACGCAATCGGCGCATTGCGAAGGACATAACTCTAATGGATGCACGCTCGATTTCAGATTTCGTGGTCGATGTGGAACAGCGCTTCCCGGTGGATCATTGGCAGGCGCAGGGAATCGCTATCTGGCCGCTACTGCGCATCCAGCTCTACTTCAAGTTGTTTAACCGCGCACTCTTAAGACCGGGAGATCACACGCCCATGCTCATGGAGCGCTTGAAGCGCCGGAGCGTGCGACAGATGGACATACGGCTACGCGGCGCAAGGGCCGCGCGGACCGACGCAGCTCGAACGCCAAGCAAGAACTCCCCGGCGGAAGTCGTGTTCGTCAGCGATGGCGTATCGCAATTGCGGGTCGAGCAGGGATGGTTCGACCGTTTCTGCGATCCAATAGCGGTCATGGCGCGCAAACGTGGTCTGCGCACTTTCACGATCACATTGGGCGATGCGTTCAATATTCCGCGCGTCGGTCCCGGCGTATTCCTCCAACCTCATATGGAACGATTGAAGATCGAGGCGCTGTTCCGGTCATTGCTTCCAGGCAAAGGACTGACGACGCTGCAACCGGAAATCAACGCCTTGAACAAATGGCTGGGCGGCATCGATCCCTCTCTGAAATTCTCGCCGCGTAAACTTGGCGCGCAGGTGACGGCGCTACGATTGATCGCAGAAAGTTTCGAGCAGATGCTGGCTATGCGGGGTGCTCGTGTGGCCTTCGTTGTCAGCTACTACAATATGGAGGGAATGGCGTTCTGCCATGCCGCTCGTACGTTGGGAATCAGAACGTTCGAGTTGCAGCATGGCGTGGCCGGGGAGTTTCACGCCGCTTACGGCCGTTGGACACGACTACCGCCCAATGGATACAGTTTGCTCCCCGAGATTTTCTGGGCTTGGTCGCCGGAAGATGCCGACTTCATTAATTCCTGGGCCATGCGAACTAGCGGAGCCCATCGCGCCGAGCCAACGGGAAACGTATTCGTGACAGGATGGCGTGGCGGATTGGTCCCTAAGTCGCCAGATCTGGAGGAGCGAGTGCGAAAATTGGTCGATCTCGAGTTCAGCGCTTCCCATTATCTGGTCGCGCTACAGCCAGGTCTCATGGATGAAAACACGCTTAAGCCTTTGCTTCAGGCCGCGGCGAGGATCGGAAAGCAGGCTTGCTGGTGGTTCAGGCTTCACCCCATGAACAGGGATCAAGGCGAACCGTTACGCCATATGCTTCAAAAGGAGGGGCTGACGAACGTAGAAATTGAAGAAGCAAGCGAACTACCCTTGCTTGCGTTGTTGCCTGAAGCCGACGTCGTGCTGACCCATTCGTCAAGCACCGTCCTCGAAGCGGAAGCGTTCGGCGTGCCATCCGTAATCATGTCCCAATATGGCGCCGATCTGTTCCCACTGTCGCTTTCCAAAGGAACCGCGCGGGCCGCATTCAGCCCTGACGCAATCGTCGATGCCCTGCAAGGTTTTCGCGATTTCAAGCGCGGGCGGCAAGCCGCCATCGCCGACGGCCTCAGCATGATCGAATCAGCGCTCGATACAATCCCCCCGCATCAGGCCGGAGTCCCACATTGATCGTTATTGTCGATTACCACACCTGCAACACTGGTTCGATTCTCAACATGCTACGCAGAATCGGCGCGCAGGCTATCGTAGCCGAGCATCCGGAGCAAATCGAGCAGGCCAGAAAAATCATCCTGCCCGGCATCGGCGCATTCGACGCCGGCATGGCTAATCTGAAGGAATTGGGCTTTGTCGAACCGCTGCGTCGCAAGGCGCTTGACCAGCGCATACCTACGCTAGGCATTTGTCTGGGCGCACAACTGCTTCTTGACCGCAGCGAAGAAGGCGATCAACCGGGCCTGGGCTGGATTCCGGGAGTGGCGCGACGTTTCCGTTTCGAGGCAGGCTCCCCGCTCAAAGTCCCTCATATGGGATGGAACCGCATTGAAACCCACCTCGAACACCCGCTGTTCTCCCGATATGACACGCCGCCAAGGTACTACTTCGTACATTCCTACTATATGGACTGCGCCAACCAGGAGCACGCGCTCGGTTGGACCTCATACGGAATCCGCTTCGCCTCGTCGATTGTGAGAAACAACATAATGGGTGTGCAGTTTCATCCGGAAAAAAGCCATCGCTTTGGCATGCAGTTGCTGAAAAACTTTGTAGAACTGTGCGACTAATATGATCCAATCGCGCGTGATCCCCTGCCTGCTTTTAAAAGGCTGCGGCCTCTACAAGACCATAAAATTCAAGAACCCCGTTTACATCGGCGATCCTATCAACGCCGTGCGCATTTTCAACGACAAAGGCGTGGACGAGCTTGTCATTCTCGACATCGAAGCCTCGCTGACGCAGCGCGGACCAAACTTCGAACTCATCGCCGATATTGCGAGCGAAGCATTTATTCCGCTTTGCTACGGCGGAGGCGTAAGGAGTATTGATGATTTCACCCGCCTGTTCAAATTGGGCGTCGAGAAAGTCTCGTTAAACTCCGCGGCGGTAAACACGCCGGACCTGATCGAATCGGCGGCAAAGAAATTCGGCAGACAAAGCATCGTCGTATCCATCGACGCGAAAAAGACGCTTCTCGGACGTTACGAGACCTACATCAACTCCGGCAGAGAGAACGCAAAAATGGACCCCGTCGCCGCTGCAAAACGCGCGGAAGAACTGGGCGCCGGCGAGATACTGCTCTATGCGATGGATCGGGACGGAACCATGCAAGGTCTGGATATTCCATTGATCAATCGAGTAACCGAAGCCGTCTCGATTCCCGTGGTCGCATCCGGCGGCGCCAGCTCCTTGAAGGATATCGCCGCAGCGGTTCATCAAGGCGGCGCATCGGCCGTGGCCGCCGGCAGCATGTTTGTTTTTCAGGGGAAACATAAGGCAGTTTTGATTACGTATCCGACTGAAGAAGAAATTGCGGCCGCGTTAAGGCGGTGATCAGATGCAGTAACTTTTCAGATGGCCTCTTCGAAAATTTGCATCATCGGCCAATAGCCGTCGACACCCATTTCAATATTTCATTTATTTGTGGTTTAAGAACATGCAAAGTTCGCCGGAAATCTTAATCACTTCGAGCGCAAACGCGCTTGAAGAGGTAACGCCGCCTCCCATTAGAGTGCTTTATTTGCATCACTGCGGCGCATTCGGCGGCTCATCGCGCAGCATGATGGAAATGATTCGAATGTTCCCCGCAGGTAAGGTTGAGCCGCTGGTGCTGACTCAACGAGGAACCGTCGAACAAGCGCTTCATCAAGAGGGAATTCCTTACTACGGAGTTAGCGGGGTGTCTCAATTCGACAACACCCGTTATAGCCACTATCGCGGCTGGCGATGGCTGGTGCTGTTGCGGGAACTCGCCTACTTGCCATCCACGGTGAGGGGCCTGCTAGCAGTACGGCGGCGTTTCGGAATTCCAGATCTAATTCACGTCAATGAAGTCACGCAATTGCCGGGAATATGGCTGGCGGCGCGGTTATTCAAGAATGTTCCAATCGTCATGCATGCACGTTCTGTGATGAACACGGAGCCATGCAGAAGGACGCAATTCATGGTCCGATTGCTCAGCCGTTTCGTGAAGGCAGTCGTAGCAATTGACAACACGGTTGCGAAGAGTTTACCCGCCAAGCTTCCAGTCAAGGTCATCCATAACGGTCTGCGGCGACCAGCCATCTTGCGGGTCGCAGACGCGGCCCCACGGGCGTTTACCGTCGCAATGGTTGGAACGCTTGCGCGCGTCAAAGGTTGCATTGAATTCGTTCAGGCGGCGGCTATATGCAAACAACGTGGACTCGATATTAGATTCGTGTTCGTTGGCGCCAGTGCGCGCGCTTCAACCGGGTTGCGACAACGCATGCTGAAGAAACTTGGTTTATCCCAGGAAATCGAAGATGAACTATCAGCCTTGATTGCAACCCACCAGCTAGAAGGGACAGTACATTTCCACGGATTTACAACAGATTTAGCCGAGATATATACCGCCATTGACGTAATCTGCTTTCCGTCACACTACGACGCCCCCGGGCGGCCGATATTTGAAGCGGCGTTTTTCGCCGTGCCCAGCATCGCCGCGGTCACGCGCCCGATGGAAGACACCATCATCCCGGAAAAGACGGGAATCGCAATTCGTCCACGATCAGCGGAAGAGTTGGCTAACGCGATTCAAAGGCTCCACGACCGCCCGGATGAACGAATCCGTATGGGAATCAA
>DATLHW010000090.1:0-7329 GCA_035539675.1 Burkholderiales bacterium
GCTCCGCAATTTGCAACCAGATGATCCGCAATTCGGCGCCAGCATGTTGCAACTGATCGATGACGTGGAGCGCCACGTCGACGAGGAAGAAAACGTCCTGTTTGCGGAAGTTGAAAAACGCCTCGGCAATCAACTTGTCTCGCTTGGACATCAGTTGGAGACGCGTAAACGCGAGCTTATTGAGACGCTTAACCCAAGAGCTCAGCGAGAGTGACTGTTATTAATAAAAAGTTGGTCATGTGTTTACATGGCGACAAGCAGGCATCGTGATGACGATAAGTTTAGTGAGGAAATACATTTGGTGCTGAACGACCACCAGCTAAAGCTGGTGAGTTCTACCCAGCGCAGCGGACTGAAAGTCCGCACAACCATGCGCCGGCTTTAAAACCCCTTGCGGCATACGTCATCGTGTATGTAAATGCTGCATAACATAAACAGCGCGGCTAAAGCTAACCGGCTGAAAGCCGGTGTTTTAAACCCTGTAATGGAAAATTAACGCCTGAAAGGTGAGAACGTGCCTAATCCCAAGCCCCCTTCGCAAGATCGAGATCGCACAACCGAGGTTGACCAACCCGCCGGAAAACCAGAGCCGAGCGGCGGCCCGCAGCATGGGCGTATCGACGCCAGACGCGATAAATCACTACTGAAGAAAAATCAGGAGCGCCTGGGCGTTGGCGCGGATCACCTCGCGCCAACGATGAAAAAACATCGTCGCGGGACTTTCCCGTAACGTCCCTTGGGTGAGCGCCGCGAGAACGTTGGATATGCCGCCTGCAGCAAGGGATTTGTTGTTAGTCTGTTAAGTCCCTTTCCCTCAGTGCAAAGGTATTTACACCAATCAAATTGTCATTCTGAGCGCCAGCGAAGAATCAGCTTTTTGCGGTGGCTCCGCAGACATTGAATAGCAGATTCTTCGTCGTACCTCCTCAGAATGACAGGTTGCAGCAGCGTGCATCTCATAGCAATTCGACTTGTGTAGAGCTCCATTCCTGGAGGGGAGAGGCAGCATTCGTGACAATGCGAATCGCCGCTGAACTTTCACCATGTCTCACCTCAATGTCCTAATTCCCACCTACGCCCGCCCAGCCGCACTCGCCGTCACCTTGACTTCTCTATGCGCGCAGACTTATCGATCGTTTGATGTCGTTATCTCCGATCAAAGCGAACGTTTCGATGTCGCGGCCACACCAGAAGTCCAGGCGCCGATAAGGGTGCTTCGCGCACATGGTCACCAGATCACATTGCATAAGCATCTTCCGCGTCGAGGTTTAGCTGAACAACGTCAGTTTTTACTTGATCGATCAAAGGCCCCTTACGTCTTGTTCCTCGACGATGACGTAATACTTGAATCGGATCTTATCGAGCGTTTGTATCGCGTGATCGAGGAGCAGAAATGCGGTTTCGTCGGCAGCGCATTGTTGGGATTGAGTTACATCGGCGACGTGCGCCCCTGGCAAGAGACCATCGAGTTCTGGGACGGCCCGGTAACACCCGAAACCATACAACCCGGCGATAAGCAGTGGATTCGCCATCAGTTGCACAACGCCGCCAACCTCTATCATTTGCAAAATAGATTAGGCCTTACAGCCGCCACACAGCGACTTTATCGCGTGGCTTGGGTGGGGGGCTGCGCTTTATTCCACGCGAGGAAGCTGCGCGACGTCGGCGGATTCGGATTCTGGAAGCAATTACCGGCCGAACATTGTGGCGAGGATGTGCTTGCTCAACTACGCGTCATGGCGCGTTATGGCGGATGCGCGATTATTCCGTCAGGCGTTTATCACCAGGAGCTGCCTACCACCGTTACGTCGAGAGAGATCGATGCCCCGAGAATTTTGCGAGAGAAGCGATGCTAGAAACGAGTACGCCACTTGAATCGGAGCGCACTCATGGACTCATCTCGGGTGTAAAGAACATTGTCGCGCTTCGGCCCAACGCTATCGGCGATTTCGTCTTCGCCCTCCCCGCGCTGTTCGCATTGCGCACCGCTTATCCCGATGCTCATATTGTTTTCATTGGAAAGCGCTGGCACGTGGATTTCCTTCACGCGCGCCCGACACCCATTGACGAGGTCTTGGAAATCCCGATGATTCCAGGCGTCGGCGCACCGGAAAACCAGCCGCCCAACCATCGTGCGGAAGAATCGTTTATCGCCGACATGCGCAGGCGACATTTCGACATCGCATTCCAGCTTTATGGCGGCGGCCGGTACTCGAATGCATTAATCAATCGAATCGGCGCGCGTTGGACCATCGGTTCGCGAACACCGGATGCGCCTGTCCTCAACCGATCCATATCTTATTTCTTTTTGCAAAACGAGCGATTGCGCTTGCTGGAAGTGGTCGGACTCGCAGGCGCAAAACCTGCATCGCTCAATCCGCGTTTAAACATCATCGATGATGACCTTATGGAGGCCTATGCTTATGTCTCGCCCCTTCGTAAGCCATTAGCCGTCTTGCAACCTGGCGCCACCGATCCTCGCCGTCGCTGGCCGCCGGATAGATTCGCTTTTGTCGGCGATGCATTGGCTAACGCCGGCGCGACGATCGCCATCAATGGCGCAAACGATGAACGGCCAATCGTCGCGGAAGTGGCTCACCGCATGAAGGCGCCCGCGATCGATCTCTCCGGCGCGCTATCGCTTTCGGGATTGGCAGGTTTACTGTCGTTTGCACGCGTCCTGGTGTCGAATGACACTGGACCGCTGCACCTTGCTCAGGCAGTAGGAACGCCAACGGTGGGAATCTATTGGCTGACTAACCTTTTCATCTCATCGCCATTGGTCCACGGCGCGCATCGAAGCGCCGTTTCGTTGCGCGTCGAATGTCCAATCTGCGGCGTAAATAATTTGCAACAGCGTTGCGCTCACGATCCGTGTTTCGTGGACGATGTCAACGCGGAAGAGGTGGCGGAAATGGCTTGTTCGCTTTTTTGCTGACGGCGTTGAACCTGGAAACAGCGATTGGGCGCGTCCACGCATCTATTCCGGGCGCAATAACTCTCCCGCGTAACGGATGACTTCGTCCACATGACTTCCGTCGGGATCCCAAACAGCGTGATGGCGCGAAGCGTCCAAAGGCGCCCAGCGCTTCAGGTCCGAATCGGTAAAAACGACAATGCTTGGTAATTGCAACCCGACGGCGATATGCGAGGCGGCGGTGCAGTTGCTGATCAACAGGCGTGCGCGTTGCATGAGCGCCGCCATCGCCCCTATTGATATGGGACCCGCCGCATCAATGACCGGCGCGCGCATGGCTCGTGCGACTAGGCTGTTCGTTGAGGCGTCGGATGCGGAACCGGTCAATACGATGTCCAATCCATGTTCAAAATGAAGATAATCGCCCACTTTCGCGAAGCATCGCGGCGGCCATCGTCGGGACGCCGATCGGGCGCCGGGATGCAGACATACGTAATGTCCCGCTGGCGCCTGAGTAGCGACGCCGAAACGAGCCAACTCCATTTCGTCCGCCGCGCTGATCGGTAACTCCATGTGGTCTCCGACTCTACTCGCGCCGATAAATTCCATTAACCGCAACAGCCGGATGACTTCATGTTCCCGTTCCGGATATTCGAGATAATCCGCTTCTTCCATACCGAGTGAACTGGCGCTGCCGAAACCCGCACGGCGGCGAGCGCCGAACAGCGCGACAATTGAATTTGTCCGACTGCCATCTCCATGCAACTGAATCGCCAGATCGAAACGGCGAGCTTGCATGCCGGCGATGAACCAAGGAAGAGCGGAAATATCTGGTGTCTGCTCGGGTAAGCCGGGATACCCGGGAAAGCCAATGAATTCGTCGATGTAATGATTGAATCGATCGGCGAACCATTTAGCCCAAGGTAACGAAACAAGGGTTATCCGCGCGTCCGGGAGCGCTGCTCGTAACGCTCGAAATGCAGGCGCAGCGCAGAGCATATCTCCTACCTGAAGTGCGCGAAAAACGACGATGGAATGGGGACGAAGGGTATCTAATAGAGGCATCATCGCTTTCCAGATAGTCACCGGCTCGCCGCCCGGCAATGTGTTGGATGCGCAGCTATTCTCCCGTGGCGGTGGCGCGAAAAGAGATTAGCCACCCTCCCCCGCTCCCCTCGAATAGAGCGTTGTGAAGCGCAGCATTTGATGTTTATGCGATTCAACCAGCGATGAACAACGAACTCTTTGTTGAACTTCCTCGGAGGTCTGTGCCTCTGGAAGTCGATATTGCCCTCCTCGCCACGCTTTTACAACACCCACTCAAAGCTCTCTCTGCACGGCATCTACACAAGTTGCTTTGCTATGGGATGCACGCCGATAAAACCAGTCCTTCTGAGGAGGTACGACGAAGAATCCGCTGTTCAATGCTTTGCGAATGATCCTGCGCCAATTGCCATAGCGCATCGGCAACTTCCGGATAGCGGTCTTCCCATTGAATGTTTCCGGCATAGAACTCGTGCGCATCTTCGCAAATCAAACCCGTGCGTTTCTCATTCAAGCCCAATTCAACCGTATGCCGGTTCCATCCAAACAACGTTTCCGCCTGTCGTGCGCTGCCATCGCAATATTTGATTGTCATCTCCGCATGAAATGCGCGTCGTTGCGCACCTGTCATCTTTGACGCCGCCAGTTTCCAGTCTTCTCTATGGGATTCCCTTAAACCCAATTGATGCGTATCAGAATGCATCGCTTTCATGCGGCAATCGTGCTCCACTACAAACCTTCATATTGAAAGTGTAGACATCTCTGGGATTTTGATTTTCGAAAATCACCTAAGTTGATGCATATGGGCTTCGCATTACTCAGCCCAACCTACGGCCCTAGCGTTCTTTCACCACATTTTTGTGGACGTCACGTAATGTCAAAAAGCTTTTGAATACCTGCTTAGCCAACACCCTGCATCGCGCCACGTACAAGACTTACTCCGATCCTCATTAAGACGTGACGGTAGAACCGCGCCTTCTTGGAAAGATAATAATCTACGATGGCGGAGAGCTCATTGACGAAGTCAGTTGATGTGAGCTGACGGTCCTCGATGAAGTAGTCGATCTGTGGCAATGACTTGCGGAAGTGCCACTTGTGAGCTGATGTAACTGCTACCATAGCACTGGTCTCGCGCAATAGTGTTCGAGCCAACTCAATGCCATCCTTCGCCACACCTGAGTCGCATACGTTCCTTACGTCAAGGATTACTATGTTTGGGGGGGTCGTCAGCCACGATGAAAAAATCGCTTGAGTAACATAGTGAATTCGCTCGATGCCGTGATATCCGGCGCTCTTTGCGGCCTTCAGCATGTTTTCATTGAAATAGGCAGCTTCATCGTCTGCGATTACTATGCGAAGCCTGCCGTGCTGCATTAGCCACTTACCAAGCTTGATGAGTGTTTGCGAAGGCTTCATTGCTTATCCTGGACGGCAAGATTCTCGATTGTAAAAATATGCTTGGTGCGCTCTGCGTCGATGAGCTCCTGTCCATATTGAATTGACATTGGCGAATCAATGCGCCTCTGGGCATCATTGTAATGATCAGCCAAGACTTTAGCCCAGTACAGGCCAAAGCCAAATCCCTCTGAGTTCGGGTAAGCTTGATAGCCCTTTTCAAAGATAGGACTTCCCAATGGAAGAGGCTTGCCGATGTTAGTAAATTCCAGGTCGACTAAAGTGGCTGACTTTGGTTTAGAACGAATCACAACCCTGGTATCGGGCAATGAGTATTTCCAGATATTGTCTGTGAACACCGCAATCAAGTTTTCAACCGGTGAGGCCATGGTTACGACTGCTAGATCCCTCGGGATATCGATAGCGATATCGAGTCTAGACGCACGCCGTACGTTCTTGATTAGTGAGTATGTATCAACCAAACGACGAACAGTATCATAAAGGGAAATCTGTGCTGCCGTCCCAGATGTGCTACAGCCTCGATCAGGGTGAAAGTCATATACACCAGAGACCATCTCGATGAACTTGTCGAGGATTACTGTGGCGCCGACGATTCGGCTAGAGGGGCTCGCGAGATTGATTCGTCGCGTACTCAAGTTTGGTTCAATCTCGTCAGCTTGCGAGACAATGTACATGAGAACCCGATGCAGCTCGTGCCTCAAGTTTGCCGCAATATCGCGGGTTGTGACTCGCTCTCTATTCGTTAAGATCTCGCTGCCAGTGTTATAGAAGGCTATCCCATAGGCACAGACCTCTAGCGTGCCAACCCGGGTACGCCGACACGGTTTGCTCGGACATATGACGCACTCTTTGTACTGCACGCGTATCGGGATAGTGAACGGGGCCGTCATGCGATACTCCTTGAGGGTGGTTCAGTGCGGGTTAGCGAATAGGGGGTTATCCATCGTGCGGCAGCGGATAAATCAGTTGAACCGAGATGCTTTTGTGAGGACGATACATAGTCAGCGCAAATAAGCAATATCCCGCCATTGATGAGCAGAGCGATCTATTCTATTAGTCAGCTATTTGGATGGATTGTGGAACAAGGAAACATTGCAAACCTCTAGCGTATTATCTAAACCCTTCCGGGTATGTCGAGCGTTGTCAAAAATCTTCTAAGACAAGTCGAATTGATACTGGTTCATAGTTTATTTCGAATATTGTACGTGAAAGTAAAAATGGAACTAAGGAAGCTCTGAATAACGCGAGTTCGATATAACGAAAATCAGTCATCGGATTGTTGCCCAAGATCTAAAGATGAATGTTTTGGGAGCAAGACGTAAGCGACGAGGCCGGCGACCAGATGCGCCATGAAATTGACATGGCTACGATGGCAAGAGTGTTCGATGCAGCATTGGCTTTTCAGGATGTTGTGGACGGCTTCCGCCGGTTCAAATACGAAGTGCAACGCCCCTTTGTCAACACGCTTTGCTGAAGACCTCGTGCGGGGTCTGGTAACCGAGGCATTTGCGCGGTCGGTGGTTCAGCTTGTCGGCTACGGCACGGACTCTTCTTGCCATGCGCTTGTCGCGGATGCCAGCCGTGCTCCCTAACGTTACGCCTCAACTCGATCAACTTCGCGACAAAATTCGTCTCAAGCATTTTGGTATGCTTATTATCGGAAATCGCCTTAAGGAACCTCTGAATCGATCTGGATAAACCCAGCGATTGCAAAATGACCACGGGCATTGCCCGTGGTCATTTAACCGGTTAATGCAGGAACCACAACGTTTAACCGTTAACCTCTAATGTCTAACCGCCTCCCTTGTTGCCGTGGCGGCGATGGTATTTTTATTTCCAGAACGCCATCATGCATCGAGGCTTCCACCTTGGATGTATCGACGTTCTCCGGCAATTGAATCGCTCGATAAAAATGTCCGTACCGGCGCTCCGATCGACGGAATCCGCCCTCC
>DATLHW010000091.1:0-2708 GCA_035539675.1 Burkholderiales bacterium
TAGCAGCGGCGGAGAAGCGCCAGCAGCAGCGGCGACTCCGGCAGCAACGCCAGCGGCCGCTCCAGCAGGCAAGTAATTGCTCTTTAGAACGGAGCCAATTGGCGCCGTTCGACTATCCATACGCAGAAACCGTAGGATGGGTGGAGCGGAGCGTAACCCATCGATCTGCCTGTCAGAGAAATTGATGGGTTACGCTCCGCTCCACCCATCCTACAACCACCGTTATTTTCCCTCGGCAAGATTGGCACATGCCGAATACAAAGCTAATATCAAGCGACTTAGGTAAAAACGCTTTGCGCATCCGATCGATTCCACCGGGGGAACCATGAGATTTAACGCAATACTAAGGATTGGGTACGAAAGAACTTCCCGATTTGTTCTGCGTCTGGCGGGTGCGCTGCTTCGTTGCCCCTCGCTTATTTGGAATAGCCAAACCGCGCTCCGGGCACCTCGCATCGCATCCCGCCAGACTTGTCCAAATCGGGAAGTGCTTTCGTACCCAATCCTGAGCGTCGCTCTTGCCGCCACACTCGCATTAAGCGCTTGCCGAAGAATCGATCCACCCGCTCCGCCGGAAGCCGAACCTGCCGCGCCTGCGCCAGCGCCTCCCGTCGAAGTGGTGAGAATAGGTCATGCCGCGCCGTTGACCGGCCCGGTCGCTCACGTGGGACGGGATAGCGAAAAAGGCGTTTGGCTCGCCATCGAAGACGCCAATATCAAAGGCATCCAACTTGGCGGCAAGAAAGTAAAGTTTGAATTGGTCTCCGAGGATGACAAAGGCGATCCGAGCCTTGCAGTGGGGATCGCGCAGAAACTCATCGACGCCAAAGTGGCTGGCGTTGTCGGACATTTAAATTCAGGCACTACAATTCCCGCCTCCAAGGTTTACTCCGCTGCCGGCATTCCTCAAATTTCCGGATCGTCAACCAACCCGACTTACACTCAGCAAGGTTTCAAGACGGCGCTTCGCCTCATTGCGAATGATATCCAGCAAGGTAGCGTGCTCGGCAACTTCATCATCAACGACCTCAGGGCCAAACGAATCGCGATCATTGACGACCGCACGTCGTACGGACAAGGTCTAGCGGACGAAGTTGAAAAGGCCGTGAAGGCGGGTGGCGTCACGGTGGTTGCGCGTGAGTTCACTAGCGACACCGCAACAGATTTCAAAGCGATGCTGAAAAGAATCAAGGCCAAGAAACCGGAAGTGATATTCCATGGCGGGCTGGACGCCACGGGAGGGCCCATGCTGAAGCAAATGCGCGCCCTCGGCATCAAGGCGCAATTCATGCAAGGCGACGGCGGTTGCACCCCGCAAATGGTCAGATTCGCCGGCGACGCCTCGAACGGCTTCATCTGCTCCAATCCCGGTTTACCGATCGAGAGTATGCCAAGCGCCCAAGCGAAAATATTCAAGGATCGATTCGAGAAGAAGTTCGGTCAGATCCAGCTTTATTCGCCGTATGCCTACGACGCCGCCTCGGTGATGATCGCGGCGATGCAAAAGGCCAACTCCGCCGATCCGGCGAAATATTTACCCGAGTTACGCAAGATCAGCTATGACGGCGTTACTGGCAAAATCGAGTTCGACGAAAAAGGCGATGTAAAAGCAGGCTTCGTCTCGCTCTACGAGGTCCAATGCGGAAAGTTGGATCTGCTGTTCACGCTAAGCACGGTGGAGTCGTCGGAGGCGCAAGCAGTAATGAAAAAATGATGGATATTTATAGAGTTTTTTAGAAAATGCCTGACAAAAACGAGATGCAAAATAATGTCATCCTGAGCACGGCGAAGGATCTGCTTTTTAAGCGGCTCCATAGGCTAAGAGAAGAACAGCAGATTCTTCGTCGTACCTCCTCAGAATGACATGTTTTAGCGCCTGTTTTTTTATTAACCATTTTCAAAAGCTCAATAGAACTGCCGCACCGGAGGCTTGAAAGCAGGTCGCGCAGTAGCTTTCACGACATCCTCCCCCTGAACCCCGTTTTACATTCCTGGTCTCGAAAATTGGACATCTTCATTCAGCAACTCATTAACGGCCTGACGCTGGGCAGCGTCTATGCGCTGGTGGCGCTTGGCTACACCATGGTCTACGGCATCATCGGCCTGATCAACTTCGCACATGGCGAAGTGGTGATGATCGGCGCCATGATCGCCCTGACTGTCATTCAAGCGCTGGCTGGCGCCTCCACCGGCCTTCCCGTCATGATCATTCTGAGCGTCGGCGCCGCAGTAGCGATTGCCGCCTGCATGGCCATCGGTTATAGCGCGGAAAGAATCGCCTACCGGCCGCTACGTAACGCGCCACGGCTTGCACCATTGATCACCGCAATCGGCGTATCGATTGTCTTACAGAATGTGGCGTTGATAATCTGGGGACGCGGCTATCAAACATTCCCCCCCCTTTGGCGAGTCACGCCTTACTCAATTCGCGGCGCATCAATCACAGATCTGCAGATTGTCATCATATTAACCGCCACATTGATGATGGCGGGCCTGCTCTTGCTGGTCCACAAAACCCGCCTGGGAACAGCAATGCGAGCGACTGCGCAGAACCGGGCTGTCGCCGGATTGATGGGGTTTAATATCAACACGGTGATATCCGCTGCGTTCCTGATCGGCTCCGCGCTGGCCGCCGTGGCTGGGCTGATGGTCATGACTTATTACGGCATCGGTCACTATCAAATGGGGTTCCTGCTCGGCCTTAAAGC
>DATLHW010000092.1:0-1612 GCA_035539675.1 Burkholderiales bacterium
CGCCAAGCAATCGGAGAGACTCGTCGGCAGCAGGCGGGGGTTCGCTCTTTATTCCGGTAAGGGCAATTTTTTTTAGCAGTTGATACATGCCATCCTTTTATAAATCTTGCCCGCTATAACTCAAGTTAAACGACTTATTGATTAACGGGAAATCCGGAACGATGTTGCCAATAACCGCATATTCCAGCAACGGCCAGTTTTGCCAAGACGGGTCATGCGGATGACAACGACTTATCCCGTTCCCCTCCGCTGTCTCCAGCGCAACCAAAACTTCTCCGCGCCAGCTCTCTACCCACCCGATCCCATACTGCCCTTCTCCCGCAGGGTTAACCGGCGCGCGAATTTCTCCACCCGGGATGTCATCCAGTATCTGGCCGATAAGACGTAACGATTCCGCGATTTCGTCGAATCGCACGCTGACTCGCGCCGCCACATCGCCATTGCGATGAGTCGCCATGTATACATTCAATTGATCATATGGGACCGAAGGAAATTGCACGCGAAGGTCCCAGGCTTGTCCGCTGGCGCGACCGGGGAGTCCGGTCAAGCCCAGCTTTGCGGCCAGCGGCGGCGGAACGCGACCCGTTGTGAGGAAACGATCCTGCAAGCCCGCGTGATCATCATAGATGACTTTCAACACAGGCAATTCTCGCTGTAGGGCCTCAATTTCAAGCCGAATAGCGGCGGCGCATGGCGCGTCGATATCTCGCACGACGCCACCGGGGACGATGCAGTCCATCAAATAGCGATGCCCGAAGTGGGCATGGTTGAGCCGCAACATGTCCTCCTTTAGCCGGGAGAACTGAGCAAGTCCAAAGGCCAGCGCCGCATCGTTGCCCAAATAACCCAGGTCGCCAAGATGGTTCATTACCCGCTCTCGTTCCAAAAGCAACGCTCGCAACCAGTCGGCGCGAGGCGGCGCCTTGGTTCCGGTCGCCATTTCGACCGCCATGGAATAGGCCCATGAATAGGCGACTGTGCTATCGCCGGAAACCCGTCCGGCCAAGCGAACACCCTCCTCCAGCGTCATGGCCTCGAAACGTTTCTCGATCCCCTTGTGCACATATCCCAATCGCTCTTCCAGACGCAGCACCCGTTCGCCAACCACGGAGAAACGAAAGTGGCCGGGCTCGATAATGCCCGCATGCACCGGCCCGACAGGAATTTCATGAACGCCTTCGCCCTCGACTTTTACAAATGGATAGTTGTCCGGCGCATCGCCAACGTCTTCCTCAATTTTGAAATCGTGGCGCAATGGAAAACTATCCGCCGGCCATGCCGCATGACGCAGCCATGGCCGTTCGTCATCGGCTTTATCGGCGCGCAGCCCCAACAGATCGAACACCGCGCGCTGCATACGGTTCGCCACCGGAAAAATATCGGAGAGGTCGGGAAACACAGGGCGCGACTCTTTCACCAACAAACGCATGCAGAGAAGGCCGTCCTGAAATGCGAGCGCCGCGTGAACAGTCAGGGCTTCGTCCCACTCCCGATCGTCGCTTCCCCACAGGGCGACCAAACGGCCGCCGCTTTGTTGAACGGCCTCCGCCACGCCTCGATATTGATCTGGATTCACAGGCGTGAACCAAATGGGCGGCTGGGCCAGTAACGG
>DATLHW010000093.1:0-5520 GCA_035539675.1 Burkholderiales bacterium
CAAGGATGGGGGCCGGACAATGCGCCGTGTTTTTGTCGGCTGCCGGGAGAAACCGCGGAAGCGCAATTGCGCGGCCTGGCGTCGTTCCTGCCGCAGGCGCTCAATGCGATGGACAAGCCCGACCTGCGAATCGCGTTGATCATCGGCACGGGGCCGATCGAGCAAATTCGAATGCTGCATGGAGTCCCGCCGGCGGCGATGGAATCCGGACGGCGAAGACGAGCGGAGGAAGCAGCAGAGGATCGTCTTTCCAAACGCCGCCGCGTTGACGAACCTCCCTCCTATAGTTCGGCGGTGATGGAAGAGTTTCTGGCGCCGACCTGGAATCTCCCCGGCGGCCGCCAGGATAAACCTTCCGGGACCTTGGGCGGGGCCGGCGATGCGCCGCCAGCCGGGAAACCGTGGCGCAAACCGCCGTCCCCGAGCGAATCAGATACTGCATTGGCGCTCCCCGCCAAGCGCGTGGTGGTGCAATTGGATGATGAATCCTACGAAGAAGCGCGGCGGCTCTCCGGTAAAGAGGGCGCCGCCGCGCTCTGGCTGCAGGCGCCGAAGGACGAACCGATAGACGTGGATCGCCTTCGAAACAAAATTGCTCCCGACGCGAAGATCCTATTGGTGGGACATGGCGGTCGCCATGATGGCGCGCCGCAAGGGCCGATCGAGTTATTCGGCGGAAGGCCATACAACGAATTGGCGGCGCAATTATTGCCCCTGCTAGCGGCGTCGCGGCCTGCACAGATTAATCTGGTCGGTTGTCATACCGGTTCAGTTGCGTCTGCGGCCAAATCATATGCAGAACATTTTGCCAGCGCCATTCTCCTGAGCAATTCGCTCGAAACAACAATAGTCGGCTATATGCGGGCGGTGTTAATCCAGGAAACGGGACGTAAGGACGCGCCGTATCCACTGCGGTCTGGCGAATCATGGAAAACTCGAATTCAAATCGAAGGCGGCGGGATTGTCGGCAAGACGGTGCAGTCCAAGGGGAAAAAATTGGATCAGAACCACCCCGGTAACCCACTGAAAGCCAAAAGATAGATGCGCGTCAATGCCGGAGCAGGACAATCGCTCCCAAAAGGCCCATTGGGAGCGAGCCTACAATTTCACGACATATGATCGATTAACGGGGTTATAAGCCGGAGTGCGACATGAAGTCGCGTGAGTAATTGTTTCAGTTAACGGTAACGTTAACGAAGAAACCTGTTGTTTCGTCAACAGTAGCCTACCGGCCCATGCGCCGCTGGCAACGGCGGCGTATGAAGCGGCCGGGACAATGTAGCCGGGTCCTCGGACTCGACCAGAACCGTGAGGAAGAAGGTCGCCTCTGCGAGCGTCAACGCGGAGGGAGCGCTAGGCTGGACGGTATGACCAACATAAGTGAACTGCTGATAAACATCGTCAATACACGACAAGCCAAAGACGCTGACAGGCTTGGGCCAAAAGGCAAGTAGGGGGCTGCTTCTCTTCGGGCTGGAAGCACACGGACATCAACGCTACCGGTGGATAGGCAGGGTCTAACCCGTTCTCGTTGCGCACGCGAAACATGGTAAGCCCGTATCCTCGCCGACAGGCAGGCAAACCGCAAGGAATGCTGATGAGCATGCGGGTAAGGGATGGCGGACAAAGCGAAGGTCGGCCTGTAATGGGCCGAATAGGGGTTGAGCCGAAAAGCGACATTATCCTCCGCGAAAGCGGGCAGACTTCCGTCGGGTCTTTCTTGAAGAGAGAGTTTGGAGAACCTTTACAGGAGGGAAAGCAAATGGTGACGCCTGGCGTTGGTGCGCTCTCCGGCGAGCGATGGGAGTGGTCCGGCATCGACTGGAGCCACTGCCAACGGATAGTCAAAAGGCTGCAAGCGCGTATCGTCAAGGCAACACAGGAAAGCCGCTGGGGCAGAGTGAAAGCTTTGCAATGGCTGCTGACCCACTCGTTCGCCGGCAAAGCACTCGCCGTCAAACGGGTGACGGAAAACAAAGGCAAGTACACGTCTGGCGTGGACAAGGTTATTTGGTCAACGCCGGCGTCCAAGTCTCAAGCCTTGCGGTCGCTCAAACGGCATGGCTATCAACCATTGCCATTGAGACGGGTATATATCCCGAAGAGCAACGGAAAAATGCGGCCATTGGGCATTCCCGCAATGATCGACCGAGCGCAGCAAGCGTTACATCTGCAAGCGCTGGAACCGGTCGCGGAGACATTGGCTGACCCGCATTCCTATGGGTTTCGCCCTAAAAGGTGTACAGCGGACGCGATTGAGCAGTGTTTTAAATTACTCAGTCGGCAGCACGCGCCACAATATATCTTCGAAGGCGACATTAAAAGTTGTTTTGATCAAATCAGTCATGAATGGATGTGCGCGAATATTCCTACGGATACCGCAACACTTCGCAAATGGCTGAGAGCGGGCTACATCGAAAACGGCGATCTCTTCCCGACAGATGCCGGAACGCCTCAAGGTGGAATCATTTCACCGACAGCGGCCAATATGACCTTGGACGGTTTACAGGAATTGCTGAAAACGGCATTCCCCAAGAACACGCGCCACGGTCAGAAAGCCAAGGTTAATCTGGTGCGATATTGCGATGATTTTGTCATTACGGGCAGTTCGAAAGAATTGCTGGAGAACGAAGTCAAACCGATGGTGGAGGCTTTCTTGGCGGAGCGGGGTCTGACCCTCTCGACAGAGAAAACCAAAATCACGCACATCCAGGAAGGGTTCGATTTCCTCGGACAAAATATCCGCAAACACGGGGAGAAGTTGTTTATCAAACCGTCAAGAAAGAATGTCTCGGCATTCTTGGATAAGGTCCGAGAAATCGTGAAAGGCAACAAGCAGGCAAAGCAGGCCAATTTGATTCAACAGCTCAACGCGGTGATTCGTGGATGGGCGGATTATCATCGGCATGTCGTCGCCAAGGCAATCTTTCACCGTATCGATTGCGAGATTTGGAAAGCGCTATGGCAATGGGCAAAGCGCCGCCATCCAAGCAAGAACAAGCAGTGGATCAAAAGGCGGTACTTTCATTGCAGGGGAACTCGGCACTGGGTCTTTTCGGCAATCACTACCGACTCGTCCACCAGACAAGAAAGGTGGGTGACACTGCTCTACGTCTCGGACACGCCGATACAGCGTCATTGCAAAATCCGCGCAACCGTCAATCCCTTCGATCCAAATTGGGACTTCTATCTCGAACAACGCGCCAAGCGGAGTGGTAGGAGAACATAGCGGGTCAAAGAGAGCAAGCCAATTAACCATAGCGCACGACTCGCCTGCGAAATATGTTGTGAAACCGGTTCCTGCAAGGGGGCTATGAAAGGCTTGAGCCGTGTGACGGGAAACTGTCCAGCACGGTTCTTAGGGGAGGCAGCGACGGCAACGTCGCTGCTTTACCCGACACCGCCCAGAAAATTTCGTCACCAACCCCGACCTTCGTAAGCGCACAGCCGTCTCACCTGTTCAAACGGGATCGAACGAAAGAGACTTCCCGCTTTTCTCATTTCGGTCAGCATATTAGTGTGTTGTTTGGGATTATCTATTGTGTTTTCGTCGAGTTGTAACACGCTAAATTGACGCCACATCGAAACACTGTCGACTTACACAACAGCCATTGCCGGAGCCCCGCAGAGCATGAGCCTTCTCATCCTTTCAACAAGCTATTACGCCTACCTGTTTCCTTAACGATTGATCGCTTGAACGTCACCTCTATCATTGATCGATGTCGGCTCTTATAGGTTAATTCAAATTCCGTGCGCACCTTAAAATCATCGTCTTGAAACGTCATACTGGCTGTCTTCTGCTGCTTTACATCTGCCTTAATCAGCATGTGATCGGATTTATTTAACGCGAGTTCGACGTAAGCAAAGGGAATGGAGGGACGCCATTTTTGTCCTTAGTGGAGTATCTCCACACTTCAATAAGGAAGCAAAGCATGAGTCCCTCCATTGATCGAACCAAGCTCTTTGGCCGACTGGACGACTTTACGAACACGATGGAAAACCAGAAGCTGCTGGTCAATCCCGAATGCAAACGCAATCGGCCGTGCGGTCTTTGCGTCAGCGAAGTGATAACCATCCTCGTGCTCTTTCACTTTTCGCATTTTCGGACCTTCAAACATTTTTACCAATTCTGCCTGCGCTACTATCGCGCCGATTTTCCCGGCTTGCCGTCCTACCAGCGCTTCGTGGAGCGGATCGGCTCCGCGCTGACGGCGCTGTGCGCGTTCCTGCTTTCGCATACAGGCGAACCCACCGGCGTCGCCTTCATCGACTCCACCAGCCTCGAAGTCTGCGACCCGCATCGCATCCATTCCCATCGCGTGTTCCGCGATGTCGCCCAGCGCGGCAAAACCTCGACCGGCTGGTTCTTCGGCTTCAAGCTGCATCTGATCGTCAACGATCGGGGCGAGTTGCTTGCTGGCAAAATGTTCGGCGACAAAGGCTATATTTCCCAGCCGCTGTTCAACCACCTGTGGCGGCAGGGCTTGCAACTCATTACTCGCATCAAAAAGAACATGAAGAACAAACTGACGCCGCTGTGGGACAAGATTCTCCTGCGCAAGCGCGCGATTATCGAATCCGTCCACAACATCCTGAAAAACCAATGCGGCATCGAACACTCCCGCCATCGCAGCCGCGTCAATTTCATGGCGCATCTGATCGCCGGGCTTGTCGCTTACGTCTTGCTCCCAAAACATCCGTCGTTGAACCTTGGACGCCAAGCCGCCGAATGAGCTTCGTTACGCCGACCTGCCCTTCTTCCGCGACTTGTTCCGACGCCATACCGGCATGACGCCGAGCGCCTACCGCGAACAGTTCGGCAAGCTCACTTTCGAGCGCGGCGAGCTGTTGGACGGACGTGGCCCAAACACCCATCTTGATTGATGTTTCTGCCGCCGCTTGACTTGATCGCCCATGCTATTTGACGCTTTCACCGTCTGCTCTATCCCATCCTGATCGGCGAAGATTCCCCTGCGACAAACACGCCGCAACAGTGTTCGCTGAGTCAGCGAGCTTCATATTGCGCCTTGATCGGCGCATTTACTCGGGATAGACATTTATGAAGAACCGTTTCTTTACCGCTACAACCCTGGCCGCCGCAGGTATCGCCGCCCAAGCTCTGGCGCCCATGTCAGCGCAAGCCGCCGACCATCCTCAGGTCGTCAAGGACAATATCGCCCGCGCCACTGCGCAGAAACTGGAAAAATGCTACGGCGTCAATGCGGTCGGCAAGAACGATTGCGCCGTCGGCAAGCACTCCTGCGCCGGCCAGTCCACTAAGGCGCGCGATCCTGAATCGATTGTGCTGCTGCCGGCAGGTGACTGCGCCAAGATCGCTGGCGGCAGGACCAAGGCGGAGTAAATCGTGGCGGCCCACGTCATCACGTCAGCCGCCTGCGATCTAGTGCAAAAGCCGATTCCCGCCAAGGCGGGAATCGGCTTGCGCTTTCCACATCACTCGGCGTTTTTGTGCGAGCCGCCGGTCATCGGCTGGCTGGAAGTCCATACCGAAAACTATAT
>DATLHW010000094.1:0-4184 GCA_035539675.1 Burkholderiales bacterium
CGTCGATTCTCCGGATACTTTCGTGCGTCCAATTTATGCAGGCAACGCCATGGCGACCGTGCAGTCCACGGATGCGATCAAAGTGGTGACCGTGCGCGCCACTGGTTTCGATGCCGCTAAGTCGGAAGGTGGGAGTGCGAGCGTGGAAACGCTAACGCCACCAGCTGATAGCGGGCTCGCGAGGTTTGTCGGTCAGGAGCTGACCAAGTCCGACCGTCCGGATCTGACGGCCGCCCGTGTTGTGATCTCCGGCGGTCGCGGCATGGGGAGCGGTGAAAATTTCAAACTGCTTGAACCCATCGCCGACAAACTGGGCGCTGCGATCGGCGCTTCTCGCGCCGCGGTCGATTCCGGCTTTGTTCCAAACGATTATCAAGTGGGGCAGACCGGCAAAATTGTTGCGCCCGAACTCTATATCGCAGTCGGCATCTCCGGCGCCATTCAGCATTTGGCGGGTATGAAGGACAGCAAGGTGATCGTGGCGATTAACAAGGACCCGGAGGCGCCCATTTTCCAGGTCGCGGACTACGGCCTTGTGGCGGACTTGTTCCAGGCGGCGCCGGAATTGGCTAAGGAGTTGTAAGAGCAAGGCGGCGTGGGGATGAAATGCTTTCCAAGAGCCGCCCTGATTGTGTAGGAGCGAGCTTGCTCGCGATTGTCAGCGTGGCCCCGGACGCAATCGCGAGCAAGCTCGCTCCTACAGTTCATCCTTGAAGTGACGGTGTGGCATGGAGCGAGAAGTTTTCAATGTCTCATCGCTAACGCTATAAACGCTATAGATATACGTTAAGTTTTGCTTGACCACTTAATGGAGTGACCCATGGCCACCTACACCGCTCCCCTGAAAGACATGCAATTTTTGTTGCACGAAGTCGTTGGCCTTGATCGCGTTTCCCATTTACCGGGCTGTGAGGAAGTGACTCCCGATGTGGTGAACGCGATTCTCGAAGAATGCGGTAAATTCAGTCGCGATGTGTTGGGGCCGCTCAATATCACGGGCGATAAGGCTGGCTCCAAGTGGGAAGATGGGAGGGTCACTACCGCTCCAGGTTTTAAGCAAGCCTATAAGCAATTTACCGAGTCCGGTTGGACCGCCATCGGCGCCGACCCGGAGTACGGCGGGCAGGGAATGCCGGAGTTGGTTTCCACGCCGATTAAGGAAATGATCGGCTCCGCCAATCTGTCTTTTTCGCTATGCCCCATGCTGACTCAGGGAGGAATCGAGGCGATTCATCTTGTCGGCTCGGACGAACAGAAGCGAAAGTTTTTACCGAAGATGGTGTCGGGTGAGTGGACTGGAACCATGAACTTGACGGAGCCGCAGGCGGGCTCCGATTTAGCCGCCATTCGCACCAAGGCGGTACCTGAAGCCGATCACTACCGGATCTCCGGTCAGAAGATATTCATTACCTTCGGCGAACACGACTACACCGACAACATCATTCATCTCGTGCTTGCGCGTACGCCGACGGCGCCCGAAGGCGTGAAGGGTATATCGCTTTTCATCGTGCCGAAGTTTTTGGTGAACGACGATGGCTCACTTGGCGCGCGCAATGACGTGAAGTGCGTATCCATCGAACACAAACTAGGCATACACGCGAGCCCAACCTGCGTGCTTCAGTATGGCGATAATGGCGGTGCCATCGGTTATTTGATCGGCGAGGAGAATCGCGGACTGGAGTACATGTTCATCATGATGAACCTTGCTCGTTTCGCCGTCGGCTTGGAGGGCGTGTCGCTTGGCGAGCGCGCCTATCAGCACGCGCTTGCGTACGCCAAGGATCGTCAGCAGGGCTCGGAGTTTGGGAAGAAGGGCGGGGCGCGAGTGCCCATCATTAAGCACCCCGATGTAAAGCGCATGTTGCTGAGCATGAAGTCCCAAACAGAAGCCATGCGCGCATTAACCTACTACTGCGCCGCTTGCCTCGACAACGGCGCGCGACATCCCGACGCGGAAGTAAAGAAGCGCGAACAGATGCGCGCCGAGTTGCTCATTCCTATCGTCAAGGGTTGGAGCACCGAGACTGGTCAGGAAGTCGCTTCATTAGGGGTGCAAATCCATGGTGGCATGGGTTTTATCGAGGAAACCGGCGCGGCGCAGTACTACCGCGACGCGCGCATCACCACCATTTACGAAGGCACCACCGGTATTCAGGCCAATGATCTCATTGGCCGCAAGCTGGGACGCGACGGCGGCGCGGCAATGCGGGCGATGATTGCCGACATGCAGGCGACAGTGGTTGAGTTGAATGCCAGTGGCAGCGTCGATTGCAAGGCGATAGGAAGTGTTCTCGACAACGCGGTGAAGGCGCTTGCCGATGTGACGCAATGGATGCTAGCGGCCTTTGGAAGAAATCCGCTCGAACCCGCCGCTAGCGCTGTCCCGTACTTGATGCTCTTCGGCGCCGTCGCGGGCGGCTGGATCATGGGAGAGTCGGCGCTAGCGGCCGAAAAAAGTCTGGCTGGCGGTGGGGATAATCTTTTTTATACAGGCAAGATAAAGACCGCCTGCTTTTACGCTGACCACATTTTGCCGAGGGTTTTCGGCTTGGCGCACGAAGTGGCGAATGGGGCGGAAAGCGTATTGGCGATAGAGGAGGCGGCTTTGTGAACTGTCGCCATCATCGATGGCAGTATGGGCTGGCGGTTTTACAATAACCGTGCCGTTATTTTTACCTCGATGGCGGTCTGCTAAGGGGGGGGGAAGCCACCCGCGATTGTTTTTGTTCCTGTTGGTTACCTATGAACAAATCCTTAACTGGGGCGCCTTGCTTGAGCGAGATGGGTAGAAGCGCTCGTAACGCCGCCGACACTATTTTTAATTTGCCTCGCGCTTTCGGTTCCGCCGGAAGCTCAAGGATCACGGCGTCTCTGTTGCGGCGCGTTTGTTCTGTCGAAGTTTGATCTTCGCCCGAAGCGCTTGATCTTTCGCAAAGGACAATGCCATTCGCTATATGAGTTTTATTAAACTCCGCTGACTGAATATCTGGCTCTAACTGCATCTGGAATTTGCCGTCTGGGGAGGGCGGACGGTTCTTCTTTCCGTATGCCTTTACGAGCGCTTTGATGTCGTCCATTGTGGGATTGAAGTCTCCCACGGGTTGGTTGTCCAGAGTTGCTTTTATAAATTCGCCCTGTGTTTTGATTTCCTTCGGTTTGTGGATATCTTCCGGCGCGCCATTTCGACGGTCATCGTCACCCAATTTCGCGGGAGCGCTGCTTCTTCTTTTCAATTCTCCCGTTGCCGTTCGGTTTTGCTTGTTAAACCAGTTGGTAGGTTTAGCAAGAGAAGACAAGCTATTAGTTCGCAAGGGTTGACGGGTATCTTTATCGAGGTCGTTTTGAGGGGAGGCTTCTGTTGTTTTCGTGTTTGGGTTGATCCTAGGTTTTTGATTTACTCCCCGGATAAAACGGGATATTCCGACAGGGACGCGAAAGGTTGCCTCAAACGACGTGAGTCGGGGGGTTATGGGAATGTTGCGATCAGCGAGGTTCTTGATATCGTCATTTGATTGAATGGGAGCTTCTTGAGCTGTCTCGCTAGTCAGTGCGTGTACATTGTCGACACGCTCCAGCACCTCCTTCATTAGATCTTCAATTCTTGTCGAGGCGGAAACGCTTTGCGGTTCAGATTCTCTTTGATTGGGTGGTTGAGGGAGTGATTCCCCAAAGTTTGATTTCGAATCACTGCTTCCTGAAAGAGATGCTGGTGAAGTGGGCCTGGAGAAGTTACGAATATTTTCTGAACTCCACCTATTTTCAGAAGTTGTATCGAAGGTGGGGGAAAGCGGAGGCGAGGGGGGAAATTGGGACGCGATTTGCCCCATGGCGAGCTCATCAAGCTGCCGGAATTCCTTAAATTGTTCCTTTAATTTATCCCTTTGCTCTTGTCTTCCGATGGTGTCCAACAGCGCATCTCTTAGAGGTTTTCCGCCATTTTTATTCGGGTACTCATTCATGAATTGCCGCATTTGATTGATTTCCCGGTCCGAATGCTCGGTAATCCGTTCCCCGCTCTCTGAGAACTTGGGGGCCAAAGCATTCAGAAATGTCCGTGCGTCTCTTATTATTTCCGAGAAGTCTTTCGCAGGTTTTCCGTCATCGTTCATTTGCGTCTTTCACTCTTTCTAAATTAAACCCAAATGCGTTTTATAGAGTAATGAAAGCAAGATTAGAGCCAATGG
>DATLHW010000095.1:0-6746 GCA_035539675.1 Burkholderiales bacterium
AGCGCGGATATTCTCGATCAACGCCAAGCGCAACATAATGGGAATCGCCCACAACTCCCCTAACTTAAGCGACGTGACCGTTTGGTAAGCCGCAACAAACCGACTAAGGCTTTCCTGATCGACTCTGCCGTCGCCGCGCGAGATCGCCTCCAGCGCGATGTCATATACACGAGGCAGTCCAGCCGACGGCGCATGAGCAAGGCGAGGGAGTTCCCGGCTGTATCCTTTGGGCAAATGCAGCTTGGCCGTTAGGATTTGCTCTTCGATGAGATAGAAATTATCGAGCAACCATTCACCCGCCGGCGTGATTCGCCGTTTAGCGGTGACCGCGGTGGATAGCAAATTGCGGACTTCCACGAGAATGCCTTCGTTCTCCGCCAACCGCGTCAACAGTTGATCGCGCGCGCGTCCGGTAGCGAGCTTATGCACAGCGGCCAAATGCTTGCCGTGCTGCTCCATTTGGTCGGCGTTGAATAACGCCGGCCGCAATGGCGGCTGTTCATTATCTTGTCGACGTGGAACTGCGCCTTTGCGCAAGTGTGTTCCAAAACGATGTACGAATCCCAAAATTGCGGCGCTGCTTGTTTTCAAATCGGAAGTCTCCTTACTTGGCGGCGAAGCGCCGTGGCGCCAAACCTACTGAAAGTATCCTTACTGCGCGGGCAAAATTCAGGCAGAGAAGTGGAGGCGTAAAAGCCGGTGCGCCCAGGAATAACCGTTTGGGAATTGTTGACGGTTGTTCCCAAACTGACACCGGCTGTTAGAACCTGGAGAAAGAATTCCTACGCGGGCCAATTTTCGGCCCGCTCGCTACATTGACGAAATCAACGGATACCCAGAACGTATTACTTAACTCAAATTGCTACCTATTGGAGCCCCTCTCCCGCCTGCGGGAGAGGGGAGTTTAGGTAGCAACTTGGGTTATCTACCCAAGTCGAGATAAAGCCCCTCTCCCTTGAGGGGAGAGGGTGATGGTTCAAATTAACACCACTTTCACCCTCTCCCCGGCCCTCTCCCCTCAAGGGAGAGGGGGTATTCGGGGCTGCGCGCACCTTTGGTGGATACCTTTGTCTCGAAGTGGTTAGTCACGTTGGATCTGCGAGGTAATTACCATAGGGCGGAAAACGAGCCCTGCCGCGTTAACCCAAGCTCAATCAACACAAATCCGGGCGCCACCTCCCCCCTCAAGAACGTTGGTATCTACACAAATCGCATTGCCATGAAATGCACGCTGATAAAACCTGTCATTCTGAAGAGGTACGACGAAGAATCTGCTGTTTAATCCCTGCAGAACCACCGCAAAAAACAGATTCTTCGCTGGCGCTCAGAATGACAATTTAATTTGCGCACATACCCATGCTTCAAGAGAGCGGTATTCCATTTTCCATTTAACAATGGAATTACAGTTCCTGGCCTGATCTCCATGATGGCCCAAAGTCCAATTACCGCTTGTTCCCGCTTCGGTTAAATTGCGCCCATGTGCTCAATACCATTACAAGTAGCGGTGGTTGACGATGAAGCGTCGGTTCGCAAGGCGCTCCAGCGGCTCTTGCGTTCAGCCGGAATGGAGGTCGAAACCTTCCCGTCGGGCGAAGAATTTCTCGACGCCATTCCGAGCATCCATCCGGATTGTTTTGTGCTCGATTTGCATATGCCGGGAGTAAACGGCTTCGACGTTTTAGCCCGCTTGTCGCAATCGCCCATCCGCCATTCGGCGATCGTCATCACCGGTCACGACACACCCGACGCACGCGAACGCACGTTTGCCAGCGGCGGATTCGCCTACCTCGTCAAACCAATCGACGACCACGACCTGCTCGGCGCCATCGCGGACGCAACCACGCATAAACGTCTCACGCAACCACGCTACGGACAAGTTGGCGGTGATCGCGATCCTCGTAGCGCCGACTGTTTGGTGTGTAGGAATTTTTGATAATGGCCTCCGAATCCAGCAACGCTCCCGTCAACGCGACGGAATACATTCAGCATCACCTCACCCATCTCACGAGCAGGGATGACGGCGGCTTTTGGACGTTCAATCTCGATACTTTCTCGGTCTCTCTGTTGCTCGGTTTTCTATTCCTGTTCGTTTTCGCGCGCATCGCGCGGCGCGCCACCGCTGGCGTGCCGCGACGCTTGCAATGCTTTGTCGAATGGATCGCCGAAATGGTGCAGGGCCAAGTGAGAGACGCTTTTCACGCCAAGAGCAAATTAGTGGCTCCATTGGCGTTGACGATCTTTTGTTGGGTATGGCTACTTAACGCAATGGATTTTCTGCCTGTGGATTTGTTACCTAAAGCGCTCGCTTTCTTTGGCGTTGATAACCTGCGAGTCGTGCCGACCGCCGATGTGAATCACACCTTTGCAATGTCGTTATCTGTTCTCTTGCTCATCATTGGTTTCAGCCTGAAGGCCAAAGGCTTTGGCGGCTGGATGCGCGAACTGTTCAGCACCCCTTTTGGCGTCAAGCTGGCCCCAATCAATTTTGTTTTCCAGCTAATCGAGTTGATAGCCAAGCCTATTTCTCTGTCACTACGCTTATTCGGCAATATGTATGCAGGAGAACTGATCTTCATTTTGATCGCCCTCTTGCCGTGGTTCATACAACCCTTACTCGGCGCGCCCTGGGCTATTTTTCACATTCTGATCGTGACGCTACAGGCATTCGTATTCATGGTGTTGACCATTGTGTACCTGGGCCTTGCCGTTGAAGGCCACTAATACATTTATTGGCGCTTTTACTCGACCTCGACGCACTTCGAACATTTAGGAGATAGGAATGCAAGCACTTATCGCGCAAGTCCAAAGCATGACCGCTATTGCTGCGGCCATCATGATTGGCTTAGGAGCTATCGGCACTGCTATTGGTTTTGGCGTGCTCGGCGGCAAATTTCTCGAAAGCTCGGCGCGCCAGCCGGAGTTGATGCCTGCGTTGCAAACCAAGCTTTTCATCATCGCCGGCCTGCTGGACGCCATTTCGATGATCGGCGTTGGCGTGGCGCTGCTCTATACGTTCAATAATCCACTGATCCCGGCGATTCTCAACGCCACCGCGGGCTAAGAACCGCCCTTGGCGTTGGAAGGAACAAAGTTATGGATATCAATGCATCGTTGATAGGACAAGCGATTACCTTCGCTATCCTGGTGTGGGTCACCATGAAACTAGTATGGCCGCCCCTGGTTCGAGCGCTCGACGAGCGCTCGAAAACAATCGCGGACGGATTGGCCGCGGCGGAAAAGGGCAGGCGGGAGTTGACGCTGGTCGAAAAGCGCGTCGCGGCGGAAATGGACAGAGCCAAGCAACAGGCCGCCGAAATTGTCGCCCAGGGGGAAAAACAGTGCGCGATCATGGTTGAGGAAGCCAAAGCGAAGGCCAAAATCGAAGCCGATCGCATCATCGCAAACGCCAAATCCGAATTAGACAGGGAAGTGCAACGCGCCAAGGGGGAACTGCGCGCCCAAGTCGCCTCGCTGGCTGTCGCCGGCGCCGAAAAAATCCTGAAGCAGCAAGTCGATCCAAAAGCGCATGCCGACTTGCTGACTGCACTCAAGGCCAAGCTTTAATCATGGCGGAAATCATCGGTATCGCAAGACCTTACGCGAAAGCATTGTTCGATCTTGCGGTCGCGCAAAATGAATTAGGCAAGTGGGCCGATTGGCTCGCCGAAATGGCGGCGATCGCCGCTCACGCCGATATGCGCAAAGTCATCGCCAGTCCAAGGATGACCGACAAGACGCTTGCCCAACTCTTTCTCTCCGTGGTGAGGTCGCCTCTTGATGAGAACGCGAAAAATTTCGTGCGCGTATTAATCAAAAATGATCGGCTTGGCTTGCTGCCGCAAATTCGTACGATGTTCGATGAATTGAAGCGCGCGCATGAAGGCGTCGCCGACGCACAAATCCTGAGCGCATTTCCCATGAGCGATACCGATTTGAACGAATTCGCCGGAGCGCTTCAAAAACACTTCAAACGCAAGGTCAAGCCAACGCTCCATATCGATAAAGAATTGATTGGCGGCGTGAAGGTCATCGTCGGCGATAAAGTGCTCGATTCTTCGATGCGAGCGCAACTGCAATCCATGGCCATTGCATTGCAATCCCAAGCTTAGGTGATATCCGACAATGAACATACCAATCAAATCGCGTCTTTTTCCATCTGGCGTTGTTGCTCGTCGTCGCCATAGTTCACTATGCCTCCTCCTCGCGCCTAGCCAGACAAAAAAATTCATCAATTTTATTGGTATGTTCATTGCCGGATATCACCTTAGGAGTCATTGATCATGCAACTCAATCCATCCGAAATCAGCGAGCTGATCCGAAGCCAAATTCAGAATCTGGATATTCTGTCCGAAGCGCGTAATCAAGGAACAGTCGTTTCCGTGACCGACGGGATTTGCCGCGTTCATGGTTTATCCGACGTGCTTCAGGGAGAGATGCTGGAGTTTCCAGGCGATACCTTTGGACTGGCGCTGAATCTTGAACGCGATTCCGTCGGAGCCGTGGTGCTTGGCGAATACGAGCATATTTCCGAAGGCGACACGGTCAAATGCACGGGCCGCATTTTGGAAGTGCCTGTCGGGCCGGAATTGATTGGCCGCGTAGTGAACACGTTGGGCCTACCGATAGATGGCAAGGGACCCGTCGGCGCCAAGCTTTCCAATCCCATTGAAAAGATCGCGCCCGGCGTTATCTGGCGCAAGTCGGTATCACAGCCGGTGCAAACCGGTCTTAAAGCCATCGACTCCATGGTGCCAGTCGGTCGAGGTCAGCGCGAGTTGATCATCGGCGACCGTCAGACGGGGAAGACGGCGGTTGCGGTGGATGCGATCATCAATCAGAAAGGCAAGGATCTCTTTTGCATCTATGTCGCCATTGGTCAAAAGGCGTCGACGATCGCCAACGTCGTTCGAAAATTGGAAGAGTACGATGCGCTGGCCTATACCATCGTGGTCGCCGCCTCCGCATCCGAATCCGCCGCGATGCAATACATCGCGCCCTACTCCGGCTGCACGATGGGTGAATATTTCCGTGACCGCGGTCAGGATGCGCTCATCATTTATGACGATTTAACCAAGCAGGCGTGGGCTTATCGTCAAATTTCTCTTCTGCTTCGCCGACCGCCAGGCCGCGAAGCGTATCCAGGCGATGTGTTTTATCTCCACTCCCGCCTGCTTGAGCGCGCCGCTCGGGTGAACGAAGCGTACGTCGAGCAATTCACGAACGGCGCCGTGAAAGGCAAGACCGGATCATTGACCGCACTGCCTGTAATCGAGACGCAAGCGGGCGACGTATCGGCGTTTGTGCCGACGAACGTGATCTCCATTACCGATGGACAAATTTTCCTGGAAACTGACCTGTTCAACGCCGGCATTCGCCCGGCCATCAACGCGGGAATCTCGGTGTCCCGGGTAGGCGGCGCCGCGCAAAGCAAAGTCATCAAAAAGCTTGGCGGCGGCGTGCGTCTTGCACTTGCTCAATATCGCGAGCTGGCGGCGTTTTCGCAGTTTGCTTCCGACCTTGATGAAGCCACGCGCAAGCAACTTGAACGCGGCCGCTTAGTGACCGAACTGATGAAGCAGCCTCAGTACCATCCGCTCCAGGTATGGGAAATAGCGCTTACCTTGTTCGCGGTCAATAACGGTTACTTCGATGACATCGAAGTGCGAAGAGCGCTGGCCGCTGAAAAAGCGATGCGCGAATTCGTGAAAGCCAAATATGCAGCGCTCGCCGAAGGCATCGAGAAAACGAAGGATATCTCGAAGGAAGATGAAGCGAAATTGCATGAGGCCATCAGGGATTTCAAGAAGACAGGCGCTTATTAACCGCGTAATCGCACTTTTGGAGAACTGCTTTGGCTCGACTGATTGCAAGGCGCTCAGGAATGTCGTTTTCCCCTTTGGTTATGGATATCCACACAAGTGTGGGAATAGCCACGAATGCTCCCTCTCCCTTGAGGGGAGAGGGCTGGGAGAGGGTGAAAGCGGTGGTCATTCAAACATCACCCTCTCCCCAACCCCTCTCCCCTCAAGGGAGAGGGGCTTTAGGCTCAGGCAAATTGAATTGACGAGAGGATAAACAATGGACGTGCAAGCGAAAACCAACCAAGCGTTCGGCCAAATCATTCAATGTATCGGCGCGGTGACCGATATCGAGTTCCCGCGCGAGTACATTCCCAAAATATACGATGCATTGATATTGGAAGACACAAGCAGCCCGTTTGCCGAAAAAGGATTGACCTTTGAAGTACAGCAGCAACTGGGCGATGGCGTCGTGCGCACCATTGCGTTGGGTTCCTCCGATGGCCTGCGCCGTGGGATGACCGTGAGCAACACGGGAAACCCAATTTCCGTACCGGTTGGCGTCGGAACATTGGGTCGCATCATGGATGTGCTGGGACGCCCAATCGACGAAGCAGGCCCTATCGCCGCCGACGAAAAACGCCCCATTCACGCCATGGCGCCAAAGTTCGACGAACTGTCTCCTTCGGTTGATTTGTTGCCCACCGGCATCAAGGTGATCGATTTGATCTGTCCCTTCGCCAAAGGCGGCAAGGTCGGATTGTTTGGCGGCGCGGGCGTTGGCAAGACCGTCAACATGATGGAGCTCATCAACAACATCGCGAAATCCTACGGCGGCTATTCCGTATTCGCCGGGGTCGGCGAGCGCACCCGCGAAGGCAACGACTTCTATCACGAGATGGAAGAATCGAAGGTGCTCGATAAGGTGGCGATGGTGTTCGGTCAAAT
>DATLHW010000096.1:0-7610 GCA_035539675.1 Burkholderiales bacterium
AGAATTATAAAAATTTCTTTTGTTGCTTCTAACTCAGTAAGTTAAGAAAAAGGCAAAGGGGATCCTACGATCGCAAATGAATTGACTTCCGGGCTTTGAGTTGGCGAGGCGCCAGGGACGTTACGTACCAACCGAACAGGAGTTAATTACTTATGCTTATGGACTTACACGTTTGCTTCTGATGGGAACCGCCCTCGAAGTTGCCGATTCTTAATATATTTAGAAAATAGCGTGGGCATTACCCACGGCGGCGACTCTACTAAAGCAGAGCCGCCCTGACAATAGTCCGATTAGACTATTGACCAAGCCGTGAGGCGTGAGGCGAAGTTTCGAGCAAGCAGAAGCAACCGGTCGCGAATCCACACTTCTTCACCAGTCTCTATCGCCACTCCCCAAACGGATCATCTTCAAAAACCACTCTACGAGGAATCCGATAAGATTTCAGCCAATTCTTAAGGTTTTTAATATTCCGAAACGAAACCAATTCGCTTTTCAGATGCGCGATGTCTTGCTCCATTTCTTTAACTTCAACATCTAAACTGCGCAGCGCTTTTTCCGGAGACAACGGAATTCCCGGCGGAATATTGAAGCGCATTTTGAAGGACATTTCGATCGAATAGACTTCTTGCTGAAGCTCCTTCGATTGTTCGGTCAGCACTTTGTTGTAATACTTCAGTCGCTCTTCCGGGAGCGTATTAATCGATGCCTGGTCGATCTGCTCGACCTCCAATTGCAACTCCAGGAGTTTTAACAAATCCTTGGCGCCGTACGCCACATTGACCCGCTGCATCAATATGGTTTTACGGTCTCTTTCTAAAGCGTCCTGTTCTTTATCGGGATGCAAGGCGCTGGCGAGCTTTCGATAAACGTCGCGGATGGAGTCGCTGATGTTTTTCGCGTCCTCGTCCATTTGGGTTTCCTTGGCGATGGTCTTCGCGGATTTTTTTCGTTTATCGCGGTGGGCTTCGCGCGCTTGTTCAGCATGCGCTTCTTGCTCCTGACGCTGCCGCATTTTTTCACGCGCATGCGCCATCATTTCTTCGGGCGAGTCGAAATCGGCTTCGCTTCCAAGGTCAACGCCCAGGTAATCCTCCATCATGGATTTCAACGCTTCATTTTGTTCCGCCGCTTCGGCATCGAAGTCGCCTCCGCTTTGCCGGTTGTAGATGCTTTTCAACTCTTCATCATCCTTTTCTGCGAGCAGCTCCACGACGATGGGACAGATGATTTCACTGATCTTCGCTTTGTCACTCTTGCTGAATGCTTTCTCAAAGGAAGCGTTGTCCAACAATCGTACGAACTCCGCTCTGGCTTTGTTAAATTTTTGCAAAAGTGGATCAAAGTCTTTTGCGTACTTTTGCTGATAGCGAGGAATCGTAGCCTGCCATGTCTCTAACCGCTTTCGTTCGTCATCGATTTTTTTGATAAGTTTATTGAACAACTTTTGGGCTTTGGATAACTCCGCTTGCCCCTGTTGCTCAACGATGCGAACTGCTTTTGATGCTGATTTCATGACTTGTGCGCCAACTGTTTAAGTTTTATAAATGAGTGACAAGCGGGGTAATGGTTCCAACCGTGTCGTTATCTCTGCAATGCCTAGGCCGACTTTTTCTGAATCAACTCCACTTTATACCCATCCGGGTCCTCAACAAACGCAATCACCGTGGCTCCATGCTTCATCGGCCCCGCTTCCCTCGTCACCTTGCCGCCGCGCGCCTTCACTTCCTCGCAGGCTTTATAGGCGTCATCCACTTCAATCGCCACGTGACCGAAGCCTGTGCCGATCTCGTATTTATCCACGCCCCAATTGTAGGTGAGCTCCAGGGCGGCCTCTTCGGATTCGTCGCGATAGCCGACGAAGGCAAGAGTGAATTTTCCTTCGGTGTAGTCTTTGCGGCGCAGGAGATGCATGCCGAGGACAGTGGTGTAGAAAGCGATGGATTTTTCCAGGTCGCCGACGCGCAGCATGGTATGGAGGATTCGCATGGTGGGTTCCGATTCGAGAAAAGGGATTAAGGAGACGACTTAGGACTCGTTTGTTTTGATGAGGTGATTGGCGGTGGCGGAATGGGTAAAGATGGAGACGATTTTAACCGTTTCACCCTCTCCCCGGCCCTCTCCCCTCAAGGGAGAGGGGGATGTTCGAGGAACCGCGCACGATATGCAAGACGATAAATAGCCTCGCCTAGAACGAAGAAGCGCTCCCCCTTCAAATCGTCCGATAAAACACGTCCTTCTCTTTCAACTCCTCCCGCAGTTGCCGATACCGCGGGCAGGCTGTTTCGACGGTGGCCCAAAAGCGGGGGCTGTGGTCCATGTGTTTAAGGTGGGAAAGCTCGTGGACCACCACGTAGTCGATCACTGCGGGGACTGCCTGCATGAGCCGCCAATTCAACCGAACCTCGCCTTTGCTATTGCAGCTTCCCCACTGTTGCTTGGCGTTGGAGATGGCCACGAGGCGCGGCGTTACGTTAAGGCGCGGCGCCAGGGCGGTGACGCGCTCTTGAAAGAGTCTGATAGCTTGTTCGTGATACCAGGCGACGACGATGTCGCGCACGGATTCGGGGTCCTCTGCGTATACACGCAAGACGCCGCGTGAAAGGAAGGCGCCGTGGCCAAGTAAGGTGATATC
Organism: Burkholderiales bacterium; assembly: GCA_035539675.1. Classification (GTDB taxonomy): domain Bacteria; phylum Pseudomonadota; class Gammaproteobacteria; order Burkholderiales; family DATLHW01; genus DATLHW01. The sequence goes on from DATLHW010000096.1 coordinate 2,633, forward strand.
GACCTGTAGGCGAATTTCTTCGCCGAGGAAATGGAGTTTTTCGCCGCTCGCCCAACGGCGTACGAGGGGACGTTGCGCTTGCCAGACTTCGAGCTTATCGAACACCCAGTCCTGACTCTTCTCGATCATGGCGTAGATTTCCGACATCGGCACATACCAGGGGCTGGCGACCTTGAGGCCTTCATGGTTGACGATCAAGCCAATGGTTCGCCGCTGGTTGGTGCGTCTTAACACGTAGACCAAGTCGCGGCCGCGAAGGCGGATGGAGCGCGTCGTTTCGGCGACTTTAGCGCGTCGCGTCACTTTCGACTTTTGCCTGCGCATACTGATGGGGGAATCGACGCTGCATCTCGGTTTCGATCCAATCCGAAACCTTTTTGTTCAACTCGTCGGGAGTTAAATTATCCGGCGCGATGGGAGGGCCGAACGCCAGCGTGATCAAGCCCGGCCGCTTGAGGAATGAATGCTTGGGCCAGCAGTCGCCAGCGTTGTGGGCGATGGGGATAACAGGGGTATTGGTGTGGACGGCAAGATGCGCGCCGCCCGCCTTGTAGCGCAAATGCTCTCCGGGCAACGCTCGCGTACCTTCGGGAAACATCACCACGTTCCAGCCTTCCTTTAACCTTGCGCCGCCTTTAGTAACCACCTGATTCAACGCCTCCCTGGCGCTACCGCGGTCGATGGGGATCATGCCGCACAACGCGATTCCCCAGCCGAAAAAAGGGATGTAATGCAATTCGCGTTTATAAACAAAGCAGAGCAAGGGAATTAAAGCGGGCAATGCGATTGTCTCCCATCGGCTTTGGTGCTTCGCGAGGAAGATGACGCCGCGAGGGGGAATGTTATCCCGGCCCTCGATCTGGTACCGAATCCCACAAATCGCCTTCGCCGCCCATATCACCCATTTTGTCCAGGAGACAATCAAGGTATAGCGAATTTCTCGCTTAAAAGGAAAGGTGAGAAAGGAGAAAAGCGCGTAGGGGATGGTAAGGATGACGAGAAATAGTCCGAAAAACAGTGAACGAAAATACGTCATCCGGGTTTAGCCATGATGTGCTTTGCCGCCGCAAGCAAGTTGTCGAAAATAAGCGTATCGAGAGGTAAGTCACCGGCCGCGTGGGTTTTTGCTCCCTTCCCGGTCAGCACCAGCATGGGATGAGCGCCGACGGCGCTGGCGGCTTGAAGGTCACGCAGGGAATCGCCGATGGCCGGGACGCCGGCAAGCGACATGTTGAAGCGCGCGCTGATATCAACGAATAGCCCGGTCTTTGGTTTGCGGCAGCCGCAATTGCTCTCTGCGGCGTGCGGGCAAAAAAACACCGCGTCGATCCGTCCGCCAGCCTGAAACACCGCATCGTGCATTTTTCGATTGATGGCGTTGAGCGCATTCATGTCGAAGAGCCCACGCCCGACGCCCGATTGATTGGTTGCGACAATGACGCGATAGCCCGATTGATTAAGCTTCGCAATCGCATCCAGGCTACCCGGCACGGGCTTCCATTCATCCGGCGACTTGATAAATTGGGCGCTGTCGTGGTTGATAACGCCGTCACGATCGAGAATGACGAGTTTCATAATGGGATTCTTTTAATTTGTGTGGTCATGCTGCCGCCCCCTCTTTAGGGATGCCCTTAGGTTGCCCCCTCCCCTTCAAAACCTTGGCATCTAATTTGTCATTCTGAGCGACAGCGAAGAATCTGCTTTTGCGGTGGTTCGACGAGCATTGAACAGCAGATTCTTCGTCGTACCTCCTCAGAATGACAGGTTTTAGGGGAGGAAAATAATCAAAGTAATAAAAAAGCTACCTCATCATGCCGCTAATTTAGATATATCGGCTACCTGATTCATCAACTTTTCAAGCTGCGCCAACAGCGCCAAGCGGTTGGTGCGCACATTCGGATCATCCGCCATAACCATGACGTCTCTGAAGAATATGTCGACATCGCCACGAATGCCCGCGAGTTGTTTCAGCGCTCCAGTGTAATCCTGCACGGCGACGCAGGAACTCACTTCAGGCGTCAACTTCACCACCGACGCATGCAACCTGATCTCGGCGTCATCAATGAAAAGCGCGGTATTGCAGGCGTCCGTGACGCCTTCGGCTTTCTTCAAGATATTGCGCGTGCGCTTGTTCGCGGCGGATAAAGATTCGGACTCCGGCAGCTTGCGGAAGGCGCGCACGGCCTCCACTCGCGGCAACACGAGATCGATTCTCGTCGGCGCTTGGGAGACAACGGCGTCAACGATTTCAGGCTCAAAGCCCACCTCACGGAGATGATTTTTCAGACGCTCAAGCATGAACTCATACACCAACGTTGGCGCGTTGGCCGAAACTGGTTTGCCTGTGAATTGGGCAATCGAAAGTTCAAGCAGTTCGCGAAGATCTAAAGGTAATTGACCTTCTTGCAGGATTCGCAATACGCCGAGTGCGGCGCGGCGCAATCCGAAGGGGTCCTTGTCGCCGGTGGGAATCTGGCCGACGCCGAATATGCCAATCAGCGTGTCTAGCCGCTCGGCAAGCGCCAAGGCGGTCGCTGGACCGGCAGGCGGTAAGGCGTCGCCAGCGAAGCGTGGTTTGTAATGCGCTTCGATAGCCTCGGCGACTTGCGGATCTTCGCCATCGTGGCGAGCGTAATACCGGCCCATGATTCCCTGTAACTCGGGGAATTCTCCAACCATGTTGGTTACGAGATCGGCCTTGCACAGCAGCGCGGCGCGATCAGCCAATTTCGGATCGGCGCCAAGTTTTTCTGCGATTGCGGAGGCCAGACGTTGCAAGCGGCCAATGCGATCCCACTGCGAGCCGAGTTTGTTGTGGTAAACAACGTTGGCCAGTTGAGGCGCGCGATCGACAAGGGGCTGCTTTCGGTCCTGCTCATAGAAAAAACGAGCATCGGCGAGCCGGGGACGAATAACGCGTTGGTTGCCCTCGGTTACATTTTTCGCATCGGCGAGCCGCATATTGCTGACAAGCAAGAACTTGTTCAGCAGCTTGCCGTTGGCGTCGAAGAGCGGGAAATACTTCTGATTCTGTTGCATGGTGAGAATCAGGCATTCCTGAGGAACCTCGAGGAATTCGGGTTCGAATGTTCCGACGTATACAGTGGGATTTTCCACCAGCCCGGTGACTTCGGCGAGGAGTTCCTGTCTTTCTTCCAAACGCGGATTCGCTTCCAACTTGGCGGCGTGTGTTTGGAGTTGATCTTGAATCGCCGCCAAACGCTTTTCGAAGCTGGCGACGACGCCGCCCTGTGCTTCGAGTTTTTCCTCGTATTCCCTGGCGTGAGCAAGCGTAACATCCGCCCTTCCCTGAAAACGATGACCGTGCGTGACGCGATCCGCAGTCAATCCCAACGCGGCAACCGGTACGACTTCGGCACCGTACAACACAACCAATCCGTGAGCGGGCCGCACGAACAACACGTCCTCGCCCGTTTCGGTTTGATAGCGCATAGTCTTTGGAATAGGCAGTGCGGCAATCGCCTCGGTCAGCACGGCTTGCAAACCAGTCGCCAAATCAATGCCCGGCGCAGTGTAGCTATGGAAAAAACTTTCCGCCTTGCCGTCCACTGCACGCTCCAGGTCCGCCACGGTGAGCTGCGGGAATCCCAATGATGCGAGCTTTTTCGTGAGCGCTGGCGTCGGTTGGCCTTGCGCGTCGAGCGCCACATTGACCGGCAAAACCTTGACGCGAGTTGGTTTGTCCGCCGATTTGGGTAGAACACCCGGAATGCTGACTGCGAGACGCCGTGGCGTCGCAAACCACTTCCTATTAATGCTTTCCTCTGAGACGAATTCGCGCGTTTTCAGGCGAGCAAAAACCTCTTCGGCAAAAGCCAATCCGAGCTTCCCCAAAGCCTTCGGCGGCAATTCCTCGGTAAAAATCTCGATGAGTAAAGTCTCAGCCATCACGCGGCCTCTTTCTTCTGTCCGGCCAGCATGGGGAAACCCAAGCGCTCGCGCGATTCGTAATAGGCTTGCGCCACCTGCTTGGCGAGGTTACGGATACGGCCGATGTAAGCGGCGCGTTCGGTAACGGAAATGGCGCCGCGCGCATCCAGCAAGTTGAAGGTATGAGCCGCCTTCAGCACTTTTTCATAAGCCGGCAGCGGCAAGGTGTTTTCCATCAAATGCTTCGCCTCGGATTCGTATTCGCCGAAGTGGCGCAGCAACATATCGACGTTGGAATACTCAAAGTTGTAGGTCGACTGCTCCACCTCGTTCTGGTGGTACACGTCGCCATAAGTGAGCTGACGTTTAACGCCATTCTCCATCCATTCGGTCCAGATAAGGTCGTAGACGTTTTCCTTCGCTTGCAGGTACATGGCGAGCCGCTCCAGGCCATAGGTGATCTCGCCAAGAACCGGCTTGCAGTCGATTCCGCCCACTTGCTGGAAATAGGTGAATTGGGTGATTTCCATGCCGTTCAACCAAACCTCCCAGCCCAGGCCCCAGGCGCCAAGCGTTGGGTTTTCCCAATCGTCCTCGACGAAACGAATGTCGTTCTGTTTCGTATCGAAGCCGATGGCTTCCAGTGAACCGATGTAAAGATCGAGGATGTTTTTAGGGGCAGGTTTCAGCACAACCTGGTATTGATAGTAGTGCTGCAAGCGGTTGGGGTTCTCGCCGTAGCGTCCGTCTTTAGGGCGACGGGAAGGCTGGACATAGGCTGCGCGCCAGGGCTCAGGGCCAAGGGCGCGAAGAAAAGTGGCGGTATGAGACGTGCCCGCGCCCACTTCCATGTCGTAAGGCTGAAGCAAGGCGCAGCCTTGTTTGCTCCAGTAGTCCTGGAGCGTGAGTATTAGTTCTTGAAAGGTTCGCATATTGGCCCAACAACGGGGAGACTTCCGGGTTTCGTGAAGGGCCTGATTTTACTTTATTTTCCCCGGTGCAGGAGCAGGCTTGGCGATGATGACAGGGCAATTACTCCAAAATCCCTCTTCCCTCTGTAGGAGCGAGCTTGCTCGCGATTGCGTCC
>DATLHW010000097.1:0-12420 GCA_035539675.1 Burkholderiales bacterium
AATGCAGCCTCTTCCGAACACAAGTAAATAATAAGCCCAGCAACTTCTTCGGGCTTACCCAAACGTCCGACAGGGATCTGCGGAATAATTTTGGTATCCAGAATTTCCTTAGGAATCGCAGTCACCATTTTCGTGCCGATATATCCAGGGGAAATAGTGTTGACCGTGACGCCTTTCCTAGCCACCTCAAGCGCCAAAGACTTGCTAAAACCGTGCATCCCAGCCTTCGCAGCGGAGTAGTTGGTTTGACCAAAGGCGCCCTTGGAGCCGTTCACCGACGACACATTAATAATGCGTCCCCATCCACGATCAACCATGCTTTCGCATACCGGCTTGGTCATATTGAACACGGAATCCAGATTGGTTTTCATCACTGAATCCCAATCGACCTTCGTCATTTTCTTGAAAGTCATGTCGCGGGTAATGCCGGCGTTGTTGACGAGAATATCAACGGGCCCCACTTCGGCTTGAATCTTCGCCACACACTGCTGACAGGACTCATAGTCAGCCACGTCCACGCCATAAGCGTGAAATTTGTAGCCCTGGGACTCCATGGTCGTCAACCAATCGCCAACCTTGGTGTTGCCGGGGGAATGCGTAACGACGACGGTGTATCCAGCATCATGCAATTTCGTGCTAATGGACTCGCCCAATCCACCCATACCACCTGTAACTATTGCTATACGCTTAGCCATTTTATCCTCTCCTTGTTCATCTCTTAGTAGGCTATCGTTCGATTGCTAATGCGACACCCATTCCACCGCCGATGCAAAGAGAAGCCAGTCCTCGTTTTGCATCTTGTCTGATCATCTCGTGAATCAAGGTGACCAAAATGCGGCAGCCGGATGCGCCGATTGGATGTCCAATCGCGATAGCGCCACCATTAACATTGATTTTCTTTGTGTCCCAACCCATCTCTTTGTTCACGGCAATCGCCTGCGCGGCAAAAGCTTCGTTGATTTCCATGACGTCGAGGTCTTTCACGGTCCAGCCAGCCTTCTTGAGACAAAGCTGACTCGCCGGCACTGGCCCCATTCCCATGATTGAAGGATCAACACCTGCCGACGAATAGGCGCGAATCTTCACCAGGGGTTTCAGGCCGAGTTCTTCGGCTTTCTTCGCCGACATCATGACAACCGCAGCGGCGCCGTCATTGATTCCGGAGGCATTGGCCGCAGTCACCGTGCCATCCTTGGAGAACGCTGGCCTTAACCCAGAGATTCCTTCCAGGGTCACGCCGGGCTTAACATACTCGTCGGTATCAAAAACGATCGAGCCTTTCTTCTGCGCAATTTCCAAAGGAAGAATTTCATCCTTGAACTTGCCGGCCTTTTGAGCGGCTTCGGCTTTGTTCTGGGACGCAACAGCGAATTCGTCCTGCTCCTGCCGGGAAATTTCGTATTTCTTTGCTACATTTTCCGCGGTTGTTCCCATGTGGTACTGATTGAAGGCGTCCCACAGGCCGTCAACGATCATGGTATCGACGATCTTGGCGTCGCCCATGCGGTATCCGTCACGGGAGTTGGGAAGCACATGCGGCGAAGCGCTCATATTTTCTTGTCCGCCGGCGATGACAATCTGCGAATCGCCAGATTTGATCGCCTGAGCAGCAAGATGCGTCGCCTTGAGGCCGCTACCGCAAACCTTGTTGATCGTCATAGCGGGAACCATGCTGTGCAAACCAGCGCGAATCGCCGCTTGTCGCGCGGGATTCTGACCAACGCCAGCCGCCAATACTTGGCCCAGAATAACTTCACTGATCTGATCCGGCTTCAAGCCGGTCTTTTCAAGCAAGCCCTTGATCACATGGGCGCCTAAATCGGACGCTGCGATTTTCGCCAGCGATCCACCAAACTTACCCACCGCAGTCCGCACGGCGGCAACGATTACGACATCATCCATTTCCGTCTCCGAATTAACACGTTGCAAGGCACAGGCAACTCTATAAATTTTCTACTGCGCGACTCGTTCTCAAACCCGCGACGCACACCCTACCCCTATCGGACAACTTTCCCGACTCGACCTCAAGCTGATCGCTCCAATTTATAGAGAAGCCCTCAAAACCGGCATCTTTAGTCTACGCTTGTTGTTACGTACCGCCCAGGCGCAGGCTCGATGCTTCTATATGACTGATTACCCAATTCCACACGCGCCGGCACATTCTCGCCGGCGTATTGTTTAAGCCATACACTCCAATTAGACCACCAGCTTCCCGGTTCGCTCTTCGCGCCGGAAAACCAGTTGTCGGCATCACTCTCCGGCTTGTCGCCAACCCAGTAATTACGTTTGTTCTTAGCCGCCGAGTTGATCACGCCGGCGATGTGACCGCTGGCGCCCAATACAAAGGTTGTCTCGCCCGACAGCAGTTGCGCCGATGCGTACGCGGTGCGCCAGGGAACAATATGGTCCTCTCTGGACGCGTAGAGAAACGTCGGCGCGGTAATCTTCGAAAAATCCACCCGCGCGCCGCACTGAGTCGTCTTGCCGGGCGTCTTCAGATTGTTTTCAAGATAGGTATTGCGCACGTACCAGCAATACATAGGACCGGGCAAATTGGTGCTGTCCGAGTTCCAATACAGCATGTCGAAAGCGGGGGGATTTTTCCCTTTAAGATAGCTACTAATGACATACGGCCAGATCAAATCGTTGGCGCGCAACGATGAAAATATATACGCCAACTCCTTGCCCTGCAGGACGCCGCCATTACCGATCGTTGTCTCGCGCGCCGCCAAACTCTGCTCGTTTATCAAGAGGCCGAGTTCGCCCGTATCGACAAAATCCAACATCGTCGTAAGCAACGTCATGCTGGCGACCTTGTCGTCGCGGCGTTCCGCCATGATGGCCAAAGTCGAAGCCAACAAGGTTCCGCCCACGCAGAAGCCAAGCGCATTCACTTTGTCCGCACTCGTCACGTCGAGCGCAACATTGATCGCATCCATCACGCCGCTTTCCACGTAGTCGTCCCACGTGAAGTGTCCGAGTTCAGGGGTGATATTGCGCCACGAGAGCATGAACACGGTGAAACCCTGCTCAACCGCGTACCGCACAAACGAATTCTCGGGCTGCAAATCGAGGATATAAAACTTATTGATGCAGGGAGGAATGATCACGAGCGGCCGTAAATGCACTTCCTCGGTAAGCGGCGAATATTGAATGACCTGGATCAGTTCGTTCTCAAAGACCACAGCGCCTTTGGTTACCGCGAGATTCACGCCCACTTCGAAGGCGCGCTCGTCGCTCATCGAAATGCGGCCCTTGGACATATCATGGAAGAAAAGCGCCATCCCTTCGGCGATACTTCTTCCCTGTGTTTCCACCGCGAGTTGAACCGCTTCGGGATTTGTGGCGAAGAAATTGGCGGGGCTCATTGCATCAACAAACTGCCTAACGGCAAAGCGCAACTGGCCCTTTGCTTTTTCGTCCAGTAGCGCGGAATCGACGGACTCCTGGAGAAAACCGGAATAGGCAAGATAAGTCCGTTTAAGTAAATCGGCCCCCAAATCCTCTCGCCACGCTTCGCTCTTGAAGCGTTTATCGTCATCTTTCGCCGATGCGCTCAGGGGCAGAATCTCCTTCGACGCATCGAACATGCCTGACCATAAATCGGTCATTTGTTTAACGTATGTCTGCTGCATGTCCGCGTAATGCTTCGAAGCCGCAAAGAACGCGGATGCAGGATCCGTATTTGCTTTATCGCTATCGACGGAAATGTTAGGAAAGGTGAATTTTTGAATCATTTCCTGGCCAGTACGAAACAAGTTGGCCAGAAATTGTGCGGGGTCATTCGGCTGGCTAGCCATTATTTTTCCCTGAAAAGAAATAAAATCTGTTTTGGCGCTTGTTTTTTAAAGTCGCCCGAAAAATTACTGCGTTATATATAAGCAGCGCCACGTTCCTGGCGCCGTGAGGCCGAGTCGCGTCATGCGCTTACGAAGCCGCTCGTCCCTTCTGCCGCATCCTGAGATCCCCATAAAAACCGGCAAGGACTTGCCTCGGTAAACTCTTGCCGCGTAGTAGATTTATAGAGGTCTTCAGGAAAAAATCCATAAGAAACTTCAGTGCAGCTTAACTTGCGGCTCCGTGCGGCGAGTAATCAACCGTGCGAGGGTGTCTAGCGCCACCTTGGGAAAACCATGCAACGCCAGTTCATGCAGCTTGTACAAAGAGACGTACATCAAACGGGCGAAGTAGCCCTCAATCATGATGCTCCCGCCTATTAAACCGCCCATCAGACTTCCCACCGTGCTGTATTCACCCAACGACACAAGCGAGCCGAAATCACGGTACTGGAAGGGCTTGAGCGGCTTACCACTGAGTCGGTTACGCAAACTCTTATAAAGATGGGAGGCTTGCTGATGCGCAGCCTGTGCTCTAGGCGGCACCGTCCGATCCGTGCCGAGCCAGGGACTGGAGGCGCAATCGCCAAAAGCAAAAATGTTCTCATCGCGGGTAGTTTGCAATGTTGGCGTGACCACAAGCTGGTTGACACGGTTGGTTTCCAGGCCGTCTATCCCTTTAAGAAAATCCGGCGCCTTCACCCCAGCCGCCCACACAATAAGCTCCGCAGGGATCAGCTCCCCACTCTCCAACAGCACACCATTTGGCTGCACCTGAGTCACCCGAGCCCCCGTGCGAACTTGGACGCCTAGCCCCTTGAGCAGGGCATCCGTGGCTTCCGAAAATCGCTCCGGCAGCCCCGCGAGAACTCGGCTTGCTGCCTCGATAACACTAATCTTGATGTCTTTTTCCGCATCGATGGAATCCAGCCCGAAAGCGACAAGCTCGCGTGTCGTCTTATGCAACTCGGCAGCCAACTCCACCCCAGTGGCGCCGGCGCCAATAATTGCAACGTGCAATTGATCCGATCGTCGAGGCGCTGTCTGGGCATGAGCGCGAATGCAGGCATTAACCAATCGCCGATGGAAGCGTTCGGCCTGCCGCTGGGTATCGAGGGAGATCGCATACTCCGCCGCCCCTGGAGTTCCGAAATCATTGGTTTGACCGCCGACCGAAATCACCAAGGTGTCATAGCCGATGGTCCGCGCCGGCGTGATTTCATTACCGTCCTCGTCTACCGTTGGTGCGATATGCACTTTACGAGCGGCGCGGTCGAGCCCAATCATCTCGCCGAAACGATAATGAAAGTGATGCCAATGCGACTGCGCCAAATAATCAAGCTCGTGATGCCCGATATCCATGCTTCCAGCCGCCACCTCATGCAGCTTCGGCTTCCATAAATGGGTGCGCGCTTTCTCGACGAGGGTTATTCGCGCCTTGCCGCGCCGACCCAGCTTGTCGCCGAGGCGAGTCGCCAGCTCCAACCCTCCCGCGCCGCCGCCAACAATGACAATGTGGTGCAGCCCATTCGCAGGAGCGACAGAGGTGGTGTTTGCCACATTAATGGACGACTCGGAAGAAGATGCCTCTTGGGGATCGCTATTTTTTCTTGCTGCGGGAGTGGCTGTATCGGAAGTGAACATTATTTCGAACTTGATATTCTCACGAGAGTAACGGAACAACGCTGGATCAAACGAGCGATTGAAAAAACATATGCCGAACGCGATCGACACGATTTTAACTTGTTCTTGGCATCCATAGGGATGTATCGAGCAACTAACATGCCAGTGGTTTGACTATGCATCCGAAACTGAGGTTTGACCTACGGCTATCAACGACGGAATTTGAAGGAACAGGTATCGGCTTGGCGACCGTTCGCCGAATTATTGCGCGGCATAACGGACGCATCTGGGCGGAGGCGGGAGTGGATCGAGGCGCTACGTTTTTCTTTACCTTGGAAGCGAAGAGAAAAACTTAGGGAGCCTCTGATGTAGTCATAAATAACTGCGCTCACAATCGTTGTTGCCACTTGGCTCGGAATTCATCGAAGCGCGGCTCGCGCCAGTTGCCATGATTGTTTTATTGGACTGACGACTGGAACCTGCCCACACCAGACGCTTGCTCGCTCGACTGATGACCGTCAGCTTCCCGCAGTGGAGAAGACATTCAACGAAATCACTCGGCGGGCCACACTTCGGCGATTGTGTTGAAAAACTCTTTGGCTGCGACTTTTAAAGCGATTTGTGAGGTCTCCACGCCTACAATCGAATGATGATTGTCGATTGTAGGCAGTTCTGAGAGGTCGACTTTTCTAACTTACTCATCGTTTTCTTCATTGAACGAGTTTTTCAACAGAATCCGGCCATAGCCGCCGTTCGGCAATGACCGGTCCTATCAACCTTGAATTGGTGCTGAATGCCCATGGCGGATATTTAGCCAGAGCCATCTATGACGCTTGCAACGCAGACATGGGGCGCTGGCGAACGATTGCGAGTGACTGCCCGCAGGCTCTCTCCGCCTCAACTCGCTAAGTTAGCCGGTAACCCGAATTCACTGAAGAAACGCAAACGAGATGGCGCGAGCTAATCGGGCAAAGGCTCCCACCTAAACACATCGAGCAGGCGATTAGCCACGCCGCGTGAAATCTTGCGAGACTGAGTGGGGTTTTCGCGGCTCCAGCCGCAGATCAACGCATGGGCGGGGTTGTCAGTGGCACCGCTCTCGTTCTCGATTTTGTCTTCAACCACTGTCAAAACGACATTGGGCAAGCTCTTGTTCTTGTCGTTCATCGGCTCTTCGGCCTGCTGGATGATGTTAGCGACCGTGGCGCGCCCTGTACTGCGTACCTTCATAGACTCGCCGTCGGGATGCACCCTTCCATTGAAGTCACTCTTGAAAATCGAGACGATCTGAGCAAAGTCGAGGATTGCTAGCCTGCTTACTGACACTTCGGCTGCAGTGAAAGCGGATGGGGTGGCGCGCTGCAGATCGGCATCCCAATAGGGATACATGCCTGCCCGAACTACTTCCTCAATAGCGTCAACTGAATCGCCCTTCGCCATCAGGCTTCGACGGGCTCGGCGAGCCGATTAAGCAGTTTGCTGAAGCCGATGTCGCCCATGGTGGTGCCTTCCTCTCCGCTCTTCGCTATGAAGTACTCCACGCCAGATGGCAGGAACTCCAACTCGACAAGCTGACCCTCTTGATCGAGCCAGTTAACTACCACATTGCCCTGAGCAGACATGAAGACACCCAGCTGGTTTGGGCGAAGACCAGTCTCAGCAAAGAAGCTAGAAAAGACCTCGACGGATTTCAACTCGATTGGCTTGCTGCCCTTCCCGTCCCATCCGGCCTGCAGTCGAAAGAAGTTCTCTAGACGTTTAAGGCCGGTGGTTCCGATCGCAGCCTTTGCTGCATCGCTGATCAATGTGGAGACATCTTCTTGCAAGAGTCCCACCTTGATCGTGGACGACTGCTGCGTGTTGGATGTCGCAGTCGCGCATTCCACAATGATGACGCCACGCGACGTGGACCGCTGAGCCTCGGCTGCATTGGCCATTGGAATGGCCAGCAGATGGGCAATGGCTATCATCGAACTGCCGACCGTGCCATAGAACAATCCTGGCACATGGTACTGAAGACGATCACTCATAGACAGGGTCAAGTGCATGAATCCCCTCATCAGTTAGACATTCGAAGAACGCATCCTTATTGACGCGTCGAACCCGATCCAACTCGCCGGACATCGATACAGCAAAGGCGTTGGCCTCCTGCGGCTTGTTCTGACAGATCGTATCGATGTCAATCAACGCCCCCTGTACGGGCACTTGCCCCTCAGCTTGGACAATGACGCTGCCGCTAAGAGTAACGATCGTTACCAGTTCGTCGGTTAAGGTCTGTGTACGCACGGTTGTGGCGCCCTTATCGAGGTCAAGCTGGCCTACACTTAGCGACCAAGCAAGTGCACCCAACGAATCCGAAGCTTTGTCCGCCTTAAACACGTTTGTGTATTTGAGTGAGTAGCGTTCAACCCAAGAAACCAGCTTTGACTCGAGCAGGACGGTGAAAACCTCGACAATGAGCGGCTTGAAGCCGGCCCATCCAAGGTAGGGAGCCGGGTTCGACACTGTGATCGCACGTTCGCCGATCATCACCAAAACATTCTTGAATCTCAACTGAACGAGTGGCACAAAGGCCATGTCCGGCTGCATCGCTCGCACCGGTTCGGGGAGCATTGCTGCCGGCAACTGCTGAAGCTGAGAGACATCCGCCGGGTACTTCGCAAGCAACAGGCCCGGGAAAACTGTGTTTAGAGGGACCTTGCCTATAATCCGAAGCTGGCATACAGCTTCGACGAGCGGCTCTTTCCTGAGCTTGATTGGCAGGGGCTTTGGCATGTGTAGATAGATTGCAGATTTATTATTGGAAATTACCACGTTTCGTTGGTAAAGAGTAGCACATGCGCTGCCACGCTCGTCACGGGAGATGCAAGCCCTGCAGGGTGCAATCAGCCTTATCGATTGCACCGCTTTCCACCAATCAAATTGTCCAATCAATGAAGCCGACTGCGCTTTACGCCCACATGGTTCGAAGTTTCTCCCGAGCGATGTGAGAAACAAAAAGCCCGAGCAGATTTGATTTTGAGCACTTGCTCAGCCTCGGAAAATCCGAGTAGCGAGCTCCCATGTTCCGGATAGAGGAAGTGTCCAAGAAAACGGGGGTAGGTTTGTGCGTCACTTGATGCCAAAAATCACAACAACTTTCCCAGCGCCTTCGCACACCGGATGACTTGCTCACTGAGATCTTCGGTCACCTCATTACTACCCTCGTACTCAAAACCATTGCGCACATCATGCGCATCAGCCAACACACGCCAGATATCGGTGCCTACTCCCAAAGTGTGCGGCAAGCATTGAAAAACGACATAGCGGTTGGCCGGGCGGTATCCGAATTTACGTAGCGCTGCTAAAGAAAACGAATACGAAGCGCTATATCCGAGCAAGAATTTTCCCGACAACGAAATCTCGGACGCGGATGCATCCTGCAGGCGCTCTTTGGCGCTTCGGATGTAAGTATCAAACTCGGATTGGAAAACGGCTCTTTTTTGAGTTGCCTGATTCTCACCAGGTTCTCGAGTTCCTTATGACTCATCATGCCCCCCAATCAATTCGATCTTTGGCCCGTCCATGACGGAAACGAGGAAATGATTTTTAGCTTTCAGTTTCCGCTGGTATTCGGCCGGACGATAAACAGTCAGTGATATTTTTCGTCCCAATTTTTTCTCCATATCGACAAACTGTGGATACAGGTCAGCGCTTCCAAGGTCGTCAGTCAGCACAAAGAGATCAACATCACTGCTTGCCGTGTCCTGCTGTTTTGCGACAGACCCATAAATAAAAGCGCGTTCAATACGATCTTGAAATGGCTGGAGGGCAGATCTAATGGCATGTTCCAAGCCTTCGGTTTTACGAATGATCGAGCTAAGCTCTGCGTAAATCGGTGAGGCTGTATTGGCTTTATATAGAACGACCTTGCCAACTTCTTCCTTGATCAACAATCCCGCATCGGTCAGCTTGCCTAATTCCCGTTGCGCCGATGCCGAACCAAGTCCGGTAAGCCCCATTAGCGCACGCAGATGAATCCCATCAGGACGTGCAAAAACACTGGCCAAAACAACCTTGGTTGACTTGGAAAAAAGGGCGTCGCTGATTTTGCTCATGCGCCATATTTTAGCGCAACCGAGCCAATAATTGGCGCAATTGTTGCCGAAAAATGTTCGTCGCACTGCTGTCTTCATGGCGAAGGAAACCAAGGCTCCTCTAAACAGAATCGCGGCCGAAGCAGACATTACCGAAGTGACAGTTTCTGAAAACTGTCACCGTCCGGTTTGGCCTATAGCTCTACGGCTGCTCTCATAAAGTCGCAATTTCTCGCTCTATGTTCTTCAACGCCGTGGTTTGATACATACCTGCGAAATAAGGATCAGCATACAGCTCTCCTTTATTAGCACGGCCTTGGAAATGCTCCAGGATCGCCTTCCTTCCTGACCAATATGCTTCATCACTCATCCAGCGATATTCTTCTCTTACAGCACAAGCGTAAGCATCGTATACATCTTCCGCTTGCCCCAATATCGCCAGATCAACGCCAAGCATGACGTCTTTCAGTGGATGAGAAATAGATTGCCGCTGTAGATGGTCGGTCACTCGAATCAAGTTGGCAGTCCCTTCGATTCCATCAGTATCCAGCTTGGCTTCAAGCCAAAGTTGTGCACTGGCTTCTTCGTTCGAGATCTCTTTGCGAAGCGCCGCGTACACGGCGTCATGGAACCAAAACGCCTTTTTCAGCGCCTCCACTTCTTCTGTCTTCGCGCCTGTATTAGCCGCCCAAACCGCAATTTCGCTCAAGCCATGCACGAGGTGATCTAGATTGTGATATTTGCGCCGGGATGCCCCATAAGCGGTATCGCCCACGAGCTGTTCGAACCACCGATCAGCGTTAGTGATGGCTTCCGGCTTAGCTGAGCCATAACGCCATAATTTCACCCAATCCTTGCGTAGCCAATCCAGAATCCATGCTTCGTAGGCTGGACGCGGCACAAATTTCTGCATGGTCCAATGCCACCCTACGGGTCCCTGTAATGCGCGCACGAACGTGGAGCTCACAGAGCCCAGATCCCGCGGCGGCATGACGAAGATCGTTTTTGCGCCCTGCAGCACGTCCACGTTGGCCTGCTGAATAAGGTTTTCATAGTCGAAGTCAGTCGTATTGCGAATGCCGCGAATGAGGTAGTCAATACCGTGGCGCTTGGCGGCCCGAGCGGTGTAATCGCCTTTCACAAGGATGACGCTGGCGTTTTCCCAGCCGCGCTCCGCGATGCTTTGCTCAACGATCTCTTTTCGCTTGTCCGCTGAAAACTGCGGCGCTTTCAAAGGATTTTCAGATATGAAGATCACGACTTCATCAGCCAAGGCGCGTGCTTCGCCGATAACCCACATATGGCCGTTGGTGATTGGATCGAGCGTTCCAGAGAAGGCGATTTTTTTCATCTTATCCCCACAATGTCATGTATTGCCGGTGCATGATTTCCACCTGTTGCTTCAACTCTACCGGAGATCCGTCGTTGCGGATCACGTCTTGCGCTCGCATCAAATAAGCCTCGCGTGACATTTGGAGCTCTAGAATGTTTCGAATCTGGGGCTCACTCCAATCCTGATTTCTATCCTTTAGGCGAATGATTCTTCGCTGCTCCTGCGCATCCGCCACCAATACACGATCAACCGTAATATTTTCATCGAGCATGAGTGCGGATTCCCAGATTACGTAGGGCGCACGCTGATCGGCAGTCCAACGCCATATTGCGTCCATGACATAGGGTTTGAGGATTGCCTTTAGCTGGCGATTTGCTGTTTGGTCGGTAGCAAACCTTTCTTGCAGGCTTCCTCTTTTCAAGCCGCCATTACTCGCAACCATGCCTGGGAACACCTCAGCAATCTGCCTCACCGCAGGGTGCGCCGGATTCTGATGGATACTCCGCGCGACTTGATCAGCATCGATGCCTGGCGCTCCAAGGTCTTGGAACATTTCACGCACGAGTGACTTGCCGCATCCGATACCTCCGGTCAGCCCCACTACTCGCGGGCTGCCCACATGCACACTGAGAAGCTGAATCGCAGTCATTTCTCCAACCCTCACTTAATTTGGTTACCCAACCAATAATGACAGCGTAGTCTAGGCAATTTCAGAAATCAATTATAATTTGGTTAATTAACCAACTTTGCGGAAAGTTATGTCCAGGCGACCCAATACCGAGCAGCGGCGTTCAGAGATTGTTCAAGCACTTCTTTCGGCAATCGCAGAGCACGGATATGAGAAAGCGACAATCCAACTCATTGCGCAAAAGGCGGGACTAACGCCGGGTCTACTGCACTATCACTTCAAGACCAAGGCGGAGATATTGCTAGAACTCGTCAAAACCCTTGCCGCCCTCTCTAACGAACGGTACGTCGCATTCGCGGAATCGGCGACGACGCCGGAAGAAAGATTGCTCGCCTATATCAAGGCCCGTTTGGCCAAAGGCGAAGGCGCTGACCCGCATGCGGTTGCGGCGTGGGTAATGATTGGCGCGGAAGCGGTGCGGCAGCCAGAGGTGCGGGAAGCCTATCAAGAGGCAATTAGTACGGAGTTAACTTTGCTTCAGGGCATGCTAACCACTTACTTGAAACATCAAGGTAAGCGAGTAAAAAACGTTAAGCATCTTGCCGCCGGCCTTCTGGCCTTTATGGAAGGCGCGTTTCAATTAGCGAGCGCGGCGCCGAATGTGATGCCGACCGGCTATGCCGCTTCAACGGCAATTCAGTTCATACAACGATACGTCGAATGCGAACTCGATACCTGAAATCGACAGAGTGCGCGTTGGCGGCCCGGTGTTGGTCGGTCCGACTTTCTCGCCAATTAACAATCGATATCGGGATTAAACTTTTTAAGATATTGGCACTCTCAAACAACGAGTGCTAATATTTCAGCGAAAGGAGTTAACCCATATGACAGCTTTAAACCTCCCCGTACCTATTGCAAGTAGCC
>DATLHW010000098.1:0-5853 GCA_035539675.1 Burkholderiales bacterium
AAGCTGTCGAAGCTTGCTGATGAGGTGAGTCTTGGTAACATGGAAGCAGCCGAGTTCAACGTCAGCGCCAAGGATGAAATCGGCGCTTTGGCGAGTTCGTTTGATCGGATGCGTAAGAGTTTGGTCAAGGCGTTGAAGATGCTGGAGGAATAGAGATTGTGAATAAATCTACTGTGCGATTTTTTCACAACCTTGGATGTATAACTGATTTAAGTTGCGACCTATAACTCCGTCCCCTTCACGACAAAAGTATCTACACAAGCTCGCGTAGTCACGAATGCTCCCTCTCCCTTGAGGGGAGAGGGCTGGGGAGAGGGTGAAAGCGGTGTCAATTTGAACCATCACCCTCTCCCCAACCCCTCTCCCCTCAAGGGAGAGGGGCTTAAAGCGAACTTGTGTAGATACTAATGCTTCAAGGAAAAGGAGCCTCATAGGTTGTACCTTGGGGTAACTATTAAAAACATCGATCATGCTTGAACGTCTCGGAAAATATTCCATCACCGAAGTCATTGGCCGTGGCGCCATGGGCACGGTTTATAAGGGTTTCGATCCGCATATTCGCCGCACCGTGGCGATCAAGACCATCCGCAAGGAACTGCTGGAGAACAGCGAGGCGGCGGCCATGTTGGCGCGCTTTAAGAATGAGGCCCAGGCGGCCGGGCGGCTTTCGCATCCGGGGATCATCGCTGTTTACGACTATGCCGAACAGGATGAGCTTGCCTATATCGTCATGGAATACGTTCAGGGCCACGGCCTGGATGAGTATTTCAAACGCGGTTCGCGATTCGCGGCCCGCGATTTGCTCAGCGTGATAACGCAGCTGCTCGATGCAATCGATTTCGCGCATGAGCAGGGCGTTGTTCATCGCGACATCAAACCTTCCAATATGATGGTGATGGTCAACGGCCGGCTCAAGGTGGCGGATTTCGGCATAGCCCGCATCGACACATCGGAACTCACTCAGGTTGGCATGATCATGGGGACGCCGGGGTACATGGCGCCCGAGCAATACTTGAATCACGATGTGGATCGACGTGCGGACATTTTCGCTGCCGGCGTGATTTTTTATCAACTGCTTTCCGGCGTTAAGCCTTTTGTCGGCAGTAGCGATTTAATTTGCCACAAAATTTGCAACGAAGATCCGCCGCCGCCTTCCCAAGTGGACCCATCAAGCGGACTTGCGCATTTCGATGTGGTTGTCGCCAAAGCGCTGGCGAAGAAACCCGAAGATCGATTCCAGACAGCGCAAGCATTTCGCGAAGCCATTATCGCGGCTCATCAAGCGCCGGTAAGTCCCTCCATCTCGGAAGACACCATCATTGCCGAAGCTAAGCCCGCAGTTCGCTCCACCGAGGGAACGAGCGCTTCTTCTTCGCAGCCGAGGACCGGATCGATTTCTCAAGGGACGACCGCCTATCCGCCCGAATGGGACCCGACGGTGTTAAAGCAGGTTGAGCAAAAACTGACGGAGATCCTCGGCCCGGTGGCGCGCGTCATGGTGAAGCGGGCCGCTTGGGCGACCACGGATATAGAAAAATTGTATCAACTGCTCTCCGATGATCTCGCCAATGTGCAGGATCGGACGACATTCCTCGCCACTCGCGGCAGTTTGTCTGGCGCCTCGACGAAAACCGGAACGTCGATGCGGGACGCAAAATCGATGCTTACGCAAAAAGGCGCGGTTGAAGCGGTGAGCCCGGAGTTCATCGATCAAGCGGCGCGGCAGCTTGCGGTTTTTGTGGGGCCGATCGCCAAGGTATTGGCGAAGAAAGCTGCGGCTAAGGCGAAGAGCCCACAGGAATTCTATATGTTACTAGCCGACAATCTTGCAACCGACGCGGAGAAGCAGAAATTTTTTAAAGCGGTGGGAATTTAACGAATTCATCCATCCTACGAATTTAAAATGAGGATCTATTGATTCGGAAGAATGGTAAGACGATACTTCACAATCTCTTAAAAATGTCCTGTTTGAGCTCTGGAATCTAATCGAAAAAACACATGACCATCGAGATCGAAAAATTACTCGCTGAAATATCATCCGAGTCACCCTGTGGCGTGGACTTGGAGTACGATCCAGAATTCATGGCGCTTGAGCAGGCGGCGCGCGGTAAATCGGAACAGCAGGTCGGCGACAGCATCGTGCCGGCGGAAGAGCCGGATTGGGGCGACGTAAGGAAGCGGGCGGAGACGTTGTTAACTCGCACGAAGGATGCGCGAGTTGCGATGTTGCTAACGCGCGCGTTGACCCGCACCGACAATATCGTCGGCGCCAGCGCCGGTCTCGCGCTGACGAAAGAATTGCTCACGCGTTACTGGGATCATTTGCATCCTGGGCTGGACCCGGACGACGATCACGATCCCACGATGCGCTTGAACGCCCTGGCGTTATTGGCCGATCCGGACACCTTGTTGCGCGACGTGCGTAATGCGTTTCTTGTGCGACCGGGGCCTCATGGCCGAGTCATGGTGCGCGACATCATGGTGGTCCTTGGCAAGTTTCCTGCGGTGGACGGAACGCCGAGTCAGGCGGAGTTGGAAGGCGCTATACGAACAGCGGCTGGGCAGAACGCCGTGCCTGTCGATGCGGCCCGCGCCGCTCTGCAATCGGTTCAGGCGATGCAGGCGTTGTTTTCCGATAAAGTCGGCTCCGATCGGGCGCCCGATCTCAAGCCGTTAAGTGATATGCTCAAGGCTGTTGTCCAGGTTTGCGATAGCGTTCTTGGCGCGGGGGAATCCGAGGAGTCAGGCTCCACTGAATCCTCTCCCGCTGAAGGTGGCGCGCCGGTAAAAACGAGCGGCGATATTCGTAGTCGGGAAGACGCGATTCGTTTGCTGAACCGAGTGTGCGAATACCTCGAACGAACAGAGCCAGCCAATCCAGCGCCGTTGTTTATTCGTCGCGCGCAGCACTTGATGACAAAATCGTTTGTGGAAATTATTCAGGATTTGGCTCCGGATAGTTTCAGTCAGATCCAAAAGATGACAGGGCTCGACAAGCAGTAGTTAGAGGCTGTTGTGGATTGTTTCTAGTGAATGCAAGATTTTGCCAGCGATCCTTGCATTTGCTTATCGTAGTAGCTAGAAAATAGTAGACGGCGCCTCGCTAATCCAATGCGCGGCCCAATATCCAACGTGGGATGTTTAATGCGCTTCGTTATGCATCCGCGTCGATAGTGGTCCGCTAGCCACGATTCATCGAGGCGCAAAAAAGATAGCTTTAATAACATCCGATCGCCGGCGTTGCGGGATCGTTCTTTCCCGGCAAAGCGGTTTCGGTTTCTTGGAAGAGGGAGGCATCGTGGCAACAAGCAGCCAGAAGTTTATCGCGCGTAACCGCGCCCCACGCGTTCAAATCGAATACGACGTCGAACTCTACGGCGCCGAGAAAAAAATCCAATTACCGTTTGTCATGGGTGTACTAGCCGATCTTTCCGGCAAGCCCTCCGAACCGCTTGCCCCTGTCGCCGATCGCAAGTTTCTTGAGATCGATGTCGACAACTTCGACAGCCGCATGAAGTCCGTCAAGCCGCGCGCGGCGTTCCAAGTGCCGAACACGTTGACCGGCGAAGGCAATATGAGCGTCGATATCACCTTCGAAAGCATGGACGACTTTACTCCCGCCGCCGTGGCGCGAAAAGTCGACGCCCTCAGCAAACTGTTGGAGGCCCGCCAGCAACTCTCCAATCTGGTCACCTACATGGACGGGAAGACCGGCGCCGAGGAGTTGATCGCCAAGGTGCTGAAAGACCCCGCTCTGTTGCAGTCGCTCGCCACCAGCAAGAAGCCGACGGACGAAGGCGGCGCGAGTTAAGAATCCAAGGCTTCCTATTTCATAAGGCGCACACGGATATAGGCGGATTGAACGGATAAACACGGATCAGGTTCGTCAATCTATCCGTGAAAATCCGTTGAATTAGTGAAAAGCCGCGTTCCCTGGGGAGTCCGTTTTTTCGGATCGATTTAAATAAGCGTAGGTTTAGGAGATGACAATGGCTGAAACCGAACAGCAGAAATCCCAGGCGGAAGGATTGACCCTGGAGGGCAACGAATTTTCATCGCTGCTGCAGAAGGAATTCAAACCCAAGACCGATGAGGCGAAAGGCGCTGTCGAGCAGGCGGTGCGCACGCTCGCCGAGCAGGCGCTTTCCCAGACCAAGTTGATCGGCAACGATGTCGTCAAGTCGATCGAGTCCATCATCGCTCAGCTGGACAAGAAGCTTTCGGAGCAGGTCAATCTGATTCTGCATCACGAGGATTTCCAAAAGCTGGAAGGCGCATGGCGCGGTCTTCACTACTTGGTTAACAACACCGAGACCGATGAGCAACTGAAGATTCGCTTCATGAACATTTCGAAGCTGGATCTCGGCAAGACCTTGAAGCGCTACAAAGGCACCAACTGGGATCAAAGCCCGTTGTTCAAGAAAATTTACGAGGCGGAGTACGGTCAGTTCGGCGGCGAACCTTTCGGTTGCTTGGTCGGCGATTATCACTTCGACCATAGCCCGCCGGATGTGGAGCTATTGGCTGAGATGGCCAAGGTTTCGGCCGCGGCTCATACGCCATTCATCGCTGGCGCGAATCCGACCGTGATGCAAATGGACTCCTGGCAGGAATTGGCGAATCCCCGCGACCTTACCAAAATCTTCTCGACGCCTGAGTACGCCGGATGGCGCTCTTTGCGCGAATCGGACGACGCGCGCTATATCGGCCTCGCCATGCCGCGTTTTCTTGCTCGTATTCCCTACGGCGCGAAAACCAGCCCAGTCGAGGAATTTGATTTCGAGGAAGAGACCGGCGCGGCCGATCACAGCAAGTACACCTGGGCGAACTCCGCTTATGCGATGGCCGTGAACATCAACCGTTCATTCAAAATGTACGGCTGGTGCTCGCGAATTCGCGGCGTGGAGTCCGGCGGGGCGGTTGAAGGTTTGCCCGTGCATTCCTTCCCAACGGACGATGGCGGCGTGGACATGAAGTGCCCAACGGAAATCGCCATCAGCGATCGTCGCGAAGCCGAGTTGGCGAAGAACGGCTTCATGCCGCTCCTGCATCGCAAGAACTCCGACTTCGCCGCCTTCATCGGCGCGCAGTCGCTGCAAAAGCCGTTCGAATACGACGACGCCGATGCATCCGCCAACGCCAACTTGGCCGCGCGGTTACCCTATCTATTCGCCTGCTGCCGCTTCGCGCACTATTTGAAGTGCATCGTGCGCGACAAGATCGGTTCGTTCAAAGAGCGCGATGAAATGCAGCGATGGTTGCAGAACTGGGTCATGAACTATGTCGATGGCGACCCAGCGCATTCATCGGAAAGCACGAAGGCGCGCAAACCATTGGCCGCGGCGGAAGTCGTCGTGGAAGAAGTCGAGGGCAACCCAGGGTATTACACCTCGAAGTTTTTCCTGCGGCCGCATTACCAGCTTGAGGGCTTGACGGTGTCGTTGCGTCTGGTGTCGAAACTGCCATCGGCGAAAGCGGCTTAAGATAAGGAAATTGGTAGTACCAATTCCAAAATAAAATGGGACACGGATTGAAAGGGTTTACGCAGATTTTTAGCCGGTTTTACTCTGAGAATCTGCGCTCATCCGTGTCCTATTACGATTTGGGAGCCGTAAGTACTTGTGCAAAAGTTTTCCAGCAAGGCGCGTCGACGCAGACAGTACACGGTTAGTACGGCAAGGAGACGCAACGCCGCTGGAAGACTTTTGCGCAAGTACTTATAAGCAGCACGTCTAGTAATTCCACACACAGGGAGGCAGATCATGGCAGTAGATATGTTTTTAAAAATTGATGACATCAAGGGCGAATCCAGGGACTCCAAGCACGCCGGTATGATCGACATCTTGGCGTGGA
>DATLHW010000099.1:0-4918 GCA_035539675.1 Burkholderiales bacterium
GAGAGGTAGGGGCGTCGGATTACGCCTTGTTGTACACCCAACCCTTGAGTTGTATTCATATGCTTCCCTCCAGGATAAATAACGATGACTCAATCATCGATAACACTATGACTTCCATTTCGTATGCGTCGCTTTGTCGGCTATCGCGCACTGCCCACGCTTTCAAATAGGAAAGGCAATGACGTTGGCGCCCATCCAAATAGCAATGCAACATTTATGCCGCAGCCCCAAGCTCACGCCCAATACCGAAGGTGACTGAACGTAACACGAGCCAATCTGAGCAAAGTACCTCCTCCGCTCGCAAAATTTACGGCGCGCCGGTAAGGATTACTCACCCCGGGCGCCCTTCAAATCTCCCAGCCTTTGTCGGACGACACCGTTCATACAGAGATTACATACATCCTTACGGATTGAAGACGTAACAATTTCTCCGCACAGCGTGCAGAAATTGAAGATCGTGTCGCCAATCTGTTTGCATCGACCTTCTCGACATTCCTGTTTGTTGCAGGCTTGGTAATCGTACGGACACAGCATGATCCATCACATCACCTCCCGATTTCTTCCAGCAGCGACACGAGGTCCTCCGCATGCTCTTCCTCCTTGGCCAAAATTTGTTCCATAAGTCTTCGGGTGGTTGGATCGTTTTGACCGAAGTAATTGATAATTTCCTTATAGCTGTCAATCGCAATGCGTTCGGCGACCAGATCCTCCTTAATCATATCCACAAGAGATTCGCCTTCGACGTATTCCGAATGGCTACGCGACGTCAACGTCGCCGGCGAGAAATCCGGCTTGCCGCCCAGCTGCACAATGCGCTTGGCGATTTCATCCGCATGCGCCTGCTCTTCTGTGGCGTGCTCCGCGAACTCCAACGCCACGCTTTCCGCGTTGATGCCAGAGGCGGTAAAGAAATGCCGCTTATAACGCAATACGCAGACGATCTCGGTGGCCAATGCTTCATTCAACAGTCGGATTACGGTCTCCCGATCCGCCTTGTATCCGGGCGTGATCGCGCCCTCTTCCATGTGTTGTCTGGCTCGGTCGCGTAGCGTTTTTATATCAGTTAAAAAAGGGGTATCAGGCATGGGATTCCTCCAAAGTGAAACTCGTCTATCCTGCGATTCTTCTTCCATGAGACTTCTTTCGAAACCGTAGCGAGCGGCCCGAGATCGAGCCGAGAAGCGCAGGGTGTAGCAGCGGTTTCGGGGAGCATGCTCCCCGCCTGCGGAACGGTTTGCGCGTGCAAGCGCAAACGCGCCCTGCAAGGGTACGAATAGTACGTTGAGCATCGCAGGCTTGATAACGGGCTGCGCAGTAGGTTTCGAAAGAAGTCTACGGTCAACGCCGGCCCATTACCCTCGGCAACAAAGCGCTCGCCATTTTCCAAATCGCCCACCATCGGCTGACTCGTCTTCCAAGACCAACCAATCGCACCACTTTTCCAATGATGCGACCCCGGCTAATAACGACGATGGCGGCGACAATGAGCGCCGCCATCGGCAATCGCTCGCGCAGGTACGCACCCACATCGCGAATGCGATCAAGGATATGAGCAGGACCTTGCAATGCCTCGAAGTCGTACTCCAACTGCTGTCTCTGAATCGCTATGGTCCTGAGTAGGCCCTCCCGCCGATTAGCCAAATTCCGCGATCGCAGGTTCATCGCAGCCGATCCCGGTCGACGGCCAACTCGTGAAGTGTGGACGCAAGGAAGGGCGGCTTCTCACGTCCCTTGGCTTTAAACATCATCCACAACGCCGCCGCCCCTGCAAATAGCGCCACGGCGATAAGCCCGGCGGCCCAATTCCGATAAGGCGTTTCCCAAAGCATGATGACAATAAAAAATGCGACGAAGGCGACGCCGAATAAAAAACAGAGCATGGCCAGCGCGGCGATTAATAGCCGCTCCACCAAATGCACCTGCTCTTCGGCGAGCTCCGTGACCAATAGCTGAACGCGGGTATGCAGAACATCAAGAACCGTCCTGCCTAATCCCTTCAGGGAATCGAACAATCCGGTGTGGTGTTCAGTGTGAGTGAAAGGCATGGCGTAGCCCGTTATCGTTTGCAGTATTTGCCGGCATCAGATCAATAAAAAAATGGGACACGGATGAACTCCTTACGTACGACAATCCACATCCCAGTTTGCTTTAAATTTGGCTCCATTGAGCGAATCAATGACGCCGAAGGAAAACCCCAACCAACAGTGCGGCGGCGGCCGCGATGCCAATCGATTTCCACGGATGCGCCTTTACGTACTCTTCCGTGGCGCCTGCCGCGTACTTCGCTTTTCCGCTGAATGCCGTACCAACATGCGATAGTTGCAGCCGAACTTCGTCAACCTTGCGCTGTAATGTTTCACGCGCGCTAGTTAATCCCTCCGTAGACGAATTGGCGGCGCCTTTGAGCATTTCGCTAGCGTCCGAGACAACGCTTTTCAAGTCCGCCACCAATCGTTCCTTGCTTCCTTCGTTGCCCATATTCACATTCTTGTTTTCATAACCGGGGTTACTTGTCTTCAGTAGTCCGTTATCCATAACCGTCTCCTAAGAATAGGGAGAAAACGTGGGCGCTAGAAATACGAGCGTTCGATAATCGCCGTGCAGGCGGGTTTATCGAACCGCTCGCCGTCACGGCCTCCGCATTAGCCCCATGATTAATGTAACCACGAATACGACCAAGAAAATGAAGAACAGAATCTTCGCGATCTCCACGGCGCCGGCTGCGATGCCGCCAAAGCCGAATACCGCCGCGATAAGCGCAATCACAAAAAATACGGCCGCCATATGTAGCATGATGGTCTCCTTACCCCTTGACGTTCAGTTGATTATTGACTGACTTCACGCCGTCCACGTTCTTGGCCAAGCTCACGGCTTTGCTGGCTTGGGCCTTGTTGTCGACGACGCCGCTCAATTGCACCACGCCCTGCTGCGTCTCCACGTTGATGTCGGTTCCCTTAACCTCGGAATCCGCCAACAACGCGGCCTTCACTTTGGTGGTGATTACGGAGTCCTCAACCGCGGTTCCGACAGAAGAGCCGCTCGCGGCGCCTCGATCGCTTGGCGCGGTGGTCGAAGGAACAGCCTCGCTAGGCGCGCTGGGTTCGCTCGGTAGAGTGGAAGGACTTCCAGCGGATTGGTCCGCGGGCCGGCTTTGTGTTCCCGATGAGGTGGGACCGTAATCATCATTACGGTCGCAACCCACCACGCCCAACAGCGCCGCGGCTACGCCAGCAAGTATCCATCGTGTGTGATCTCTATTCATCATGACTCCTCTCTGTCTATCTGTTGCAGCGCCTGATACATCTCGGATCGGCCTGCCCTCCTTGTGAATGAACCCTCGCATCATGCTGTGGAGCCATCGCCCCCACGTTAACCTCACTCGTGAATTTGTTTCTCCACGTCGCTCGGTCGGGGACTATTCTTCACGTTCATCACTCGATGATCGCTGATAACGATCGAAGAGCTAAGTACGTTGTTTATTACTGCAGTCCATCATGACTACACGGACTTCAGCAAACTCTGTGCCGTCAATAGCAAACATTGAAAACACTCGCATATCATATTGATCAACATATATTTTTTTATTGCCGACCAGCAGATGCGGATCACTTCGCATCACGACGTTCTGCAAGATTTGCAAACGCGCGCGTCATTACTGCCGCGTTTGCAAAGCGTCGGCGACGACTCTCATGACGCGTGAGCGGCCCTTCCGCCATACCTCCACTTCAACGCTCTCTCCAGGCTTGGTGGAGGCGACCAATCGGCGCATGTCCGTAGAGTCATGCACTATCTGCTTGTTGTACTTCAGCACGACATCGCCAACTTCCAACCCACCTTGGTCGGCTGGCCCGCTCTTCTCGATGCCAACCACTAGCGCGCCGACTTTTCCCATAAAGCCGACCGCCTCCGCCGTCTGCTTGGAAAGATCTTGAATCGCAACGCCCAATCTGCCGCGGACAACCTTTCCCGTTTTACGTAGTTGTTCGCTGACATCGACGACCACGTCGATGGGAATGGAGAAAGACACGCCCATGTATCCGCCGGTCTGACTATAGATCTGCGAGTTGATGCCTATCACTTCGCCTTGAAGATTGAACAGAGGCCCGCCTGAGTTTCCTGGATTCACAGCAACATCCGTTTGAATGAACGGCACATAACTGTCGCCCGGAAGCAATCGACCCTTGGCGCTAACGATGCCCGCGGTAACGCTGTTCTCGAAACCAAATGGAGAGCCAATGGCCGCCACCCATTCGCCGACTTGCACCCGCTCGACATTACCCAGCGAGACTTTCGGGAGTCCCGCGGCGTCGATCTTGAGCAATGCGATGTCCGTCAATGGATCGAGACCAATAAGCGTCGCATCAAAGTTTCGGCCATCAGTCATCTTCACGACGATTCGATCGGCCGCCGCGACCACGTGCGCATTGGTGAGGATGTAACCATCCGTGCGAATAACGAAACCGGATCCAAGCGACTGAAGCTGAGGCATTTCGTCGGGAGGAAAGAATTGACGAAAAAAATCGAGCATCGGATCTTCAGAGAATTGCGGGACCGCGCCAATACGCGGCGCGGCTTTGCTGGCGCTAATATTGACGACCGCTGGACCCTGTCTCTCCACGAGTTGCGTGAAATCGGGGAGGCGGACGTTTCCCACGGCATTAGGCGTTGACGACGCACGCGGGGCTTCCTGATCAGTCGGCGTGGTAGGAAACAACTCATCGCTTTTCGAACAGCCAGCAACCGCCAATAATATTGCAGCCATCGCGGATAGCCGCCGCGCAAGCCGATCCTCCCCAACAATGCTTGCTGCGCACGCTCCTGCTTTTTGACGACGCATGATCTAAGACACCAAAGTGGAAGTTAGTCGGTCCACTTCATGTTCATACGTCTTCTTATGCGGTAATGGCGAGTTTTATGG
>DATLHW010000100.1:0-9457 GCA_035539675.1 Burkholderiales bacterium
GTAGCATCCGCGACGGAATAGAAGGAGTCCGAAAATCCTTTGTTGCGGCAGTATGCGTCGGCGGCCGGTTTGCCGCAGTTTGTCCCCCAGGTCAAACACACGTCGAGGCGGTATCCCTTCCAGACCGGATTGGCGAAGACCCTATCGCTTGGTATGGGACCATAACAGGTGATGAATTTGAAGCCGGTGCAGAAGCTTTGATTGCAGACCTGATTACTGCCGCTGACGCGCGTCGGTTCCGAACGGCCGATGTTCGGATCCGCTTCGAAAGCGCGGGCGCCGGTGAAGCGCCGGCGCTTGCAAAAATTGTCGGCTGCCGGCTGGCCGCATTCGGTGCCCCAATTGAGACACCAGTCAAGACGCTCGTCGAACCACCTGGGCTTGCTGAATATCTGTTCGTCCTGCCCAATATCAGAAGCGCCACTGGCCAAGCGATTTGCTGCCTGGCGATTATCAGAAGCCGTTTGGGCGCGTGTTTCCGGTGTTACGCAGACATGATCATCAGGACGTGCCTCTCTCCACACGTAACCCTGACGGCAGGTATCCGGGCCGGATGGTCCTCCTCCCGGCTCTCTACGAGCACTGGCCTGACTATTGTCAGAAGCTGCTTGCGCACGTGTCTTTGGGGTTACGCATACATGATCGCCAGGAAATGCTTCACGCCAAACATAGCTTTGGCGACACGTGTCTGGCCCGTAAGGAAGTTGAGCATGGGCCGTAATCACTAAAAGACCCGCTGCAAGACTCGCCATGAACACGCTCAATTTCATCAGTTTCATATATCCTCCTCCCTGCTTGACCTCAAAAGAGTTAAGCCCAACGGAATGAAGTAAGGGGCGCGCGCCCCAGACTGTAACTATAGGTAGAAGCACGAGTTCGCGCGTCCCGCTTCACTGCCCGGTTAGGGCGATGACGCCACACAGAACGAACCGACGCCAAGCGAAGCCCCCGACCAAACTAACGCGGAAACCGAAGCGAACCTGTTTAGCCGGGCCATGTTGCTTGCACAGGCACAACCCATGCTGCCTTTTGCGATGACCGACCAACGAAGCACCGCGAACAGACGGACAAGGCGTAACGCTTAAAATTGCGCGGCTGGTTGAAGAATGCGGCGGCAAACGAAAGCCCCAACCCCCGACACCGCAACTGCTGAAACAGACGCCACGCTTAAGCGCAGTCACGAACGAACACACAGTGATTGCCAAGCGAAGCGACATGAACCCTTTCAAGAAACACACATCAAACAAGCCTGATGTCTCATGTTTTTCAAGCGACGGCGCCTTGCGGCGCCGCTTCGAGCTAATAGCCCAGCTGTTGCGCTTTTCGCTTAAGATTGTTCAGCACGCGTTGCTGATAGCGTTCCTCATAATAGTCCTGCCCTTGATCCACATAGGGCTGTCCTTTGGTTGCGAGCGCGTAAATGAGACGCGCCAGTTTATGAGCGGCGGCGGTTATCGCCTTCGGCTTGTCCATGCGGCCGCACATGCGCCGGTAATAGGCGCCCAGCGCCGATTGGCTGGCGCGAAGATTCGACGCCGCTAGTTTCAATGCTTGCGCCACTCGGTTGGCGGTCCGCTTTGATTTGCCGCTCAACATCTTGCCGCCGGAAATTTTAGTCCCGGGACATAGCCCTAACCAGGAGCAGAAGTGCTTGACCGTTTTGAATCGGCTGAAATCGGGGCCAATCTCAGCGACGACTTTTAACGCGGTTCCCACGTCAATCACCATCGATCGTGGTGAAATCGACGCCGCACAGTCGGAATAGCGCAACGCGCACATCAAAGCGGGGCGTATTGCGATTGGTCGAGCGACGACGAGCGGATTTGGCTGGTTCGCCGCTATGCCGCTAACGAGGTTGTAGAAAAAAGCATTCCCGCATCTTGCCTTGAGTACTTGCAACCGACAAGATCACGCCAACTGAATTCGAGAAGACAAACATTCGATGGCCCGCCACAGAACAATCGACGCGAATCATCGTCCCCCCTCACCGTCGATCTCGACCGTCAATTGCCGTCGGGCACATTCCAATGTGCGTTGAATCATCTGCTCGATCACGAACCCGACTTGTTCGATCTAGACGACCATTATTGGAACGACGAGATGGGAGCCCCGGCAAAAGCGTCATTCAAAGCTATGCGGTGATAGCTGTCGTCGATCGACAACATCTCAATTAACATACGGCGCAATGTCCGTTGGTTATTGCGCCCGCGCGCTGTGAGTCAGGTGAAGCAACAAGTTAGAATCGAAACGGACCGCATGCAGCCTCTTCTTTAGTAACGTTAGATACTTTAACGCGTTCCGTCTTCCCGTCATTTGCTTGTTTCAATTCTTCAACTGTTATGAAACATTGCTTCCAATCGAAATCGTAGACAACTTCGTAATGTTTATCCGGGATTGGTAGGAAAGTGATAGGAAGGGAGCAGGTTCGAACCTTATCCATGGTATGGGGGCCGTGCTGTGTGAAAAGAATAGTGAAGGGTCGATCAGCAGGAATGATCTGTTCTACGATTCTTGTATCGGGAGTTACCTTGCTACCAAGCATTCCGATAGGGTTGTGATGCTCTACAAGTCTGACATGGCTTGTTGGGCCCAGCGCTCCCATGGCCATAGGCGATTTGCAACCTAGCTCTCGATATGTATGAAGCCATGCATACACTATTTGATTCTGTGTCATTACTCGTAAATTTGCTTTTGGCCCTTCAATGGGTCTGAAATACTGTGGTGTACACCCAAATGAGGCTAATGCAAATAAAAGCATAATGACGAATTTTGTTTTCATCGTTGTTCGTTTCCTTTAGTTCTCTACTTTAGGAATGCCGGTTACCCGATACCCCCCGTGCAGTTCGCGTAGATACTGTTATTCATGTCAACCGCCATGCAAGGTTGGATCGAAGTTTTTTCCTGATTTAAGGACGCCGAAGGCGACATGAATCAGCTTACGCATCATGGCGCCGATGATAAGCTTCGGCGGTTTGCCGGCAGCGGCGAGACGACCGCGAAAGCGTTTACCCCAATCGGTTTTATACAGAGTCACCATCGCCGGCATGTAGAGCGCCTTGCGTAGGAAGGCGTGTCCAATCTTCGACATACGCGGTTTGCCTTTGACGCTGCTGCCGGATTCATACTGACGCGGATCGAGACCGGCAAACGCCACGGCTTGTCGGGCGTTGGCGAAACGGTCAAGGCTGGCGTAAAAGGCTAACAGGATCGCGATGGTGCGTTCGCCCAAGCCCGGAATGCTATCGAGCAGCGCCTGTTTATCTCGTAAATGGGGATCGTTGTCCATGTGATCGCGAATGGTTTTGGCCAACGATTCGATTTCGGCGTCCAGCCAAGCGATGTGGGTCGAGAGGCTCGGCTTCACGGCGTCGCGCGCCACGTCGAGACGATTGCTCTCCTGCGTGCGCATGGCCTGCAATGCGTCCAGACGCAGCGCCATGGCGCGCAAAGCCTGCTCATTCGGCGAGGGCGCCTGCCACGGCGCAGGGCGACGCTCATAGCAAAATTCCGCAATCAACTGCGCGTCGACTCGATCAGTCTTCGTGCGGACCAGATGGGACGCGCCAAACGCCTTGATTTGCGCAGGATTGATCACACTCACGATCATGCCCTGCGCCGCCAAATACTCGGCGATCGCCTCCCAATACACGCCGGTCGCCTCCATGCACGCCAGCACGCTTGTCGCCTCGTGCTTGGCCAGCCAGTCGAGCAATACCGCGAAGCCTTGCCGATTATTCTCAATCACCTTGTTCCGATACTTGCCGTTGGGCAAGCGTAAACTGCAGTCCAGCTTGGCTTTCGCCACATCAATTCCCAAATGAAACGTCCGCATACAACCATCCTCTGACAATCTACCTTGTGAATACGGGCTGTCGACAAGTCGCGCCAAAGATACTGTCCGATTTTTACGGGAGGGTGAGCGGCTGCTGCAAATATCTACGCTACTGGCTCGAAGCCAAAGGGCGCAAACGGCATCCAGCCGCTCGTTCCTGAGGCGCCCCTCAAGAACTGTTACGCGATTTCCGATGACCGGTCTCTTGACTCAACATCATCGAATTCATCGAAAAAGAATAATACAAGGGCGCAATAACCAACGGGCATTGCGCCGTATGTTTAGCACAATCACGTTTTGCATCCACCGATTAACCATTCATATCAATTTACATGCGGCGCAATGCCCGTTGGTTATTGCGCCCGCGAACTGCAAGAAGGACGCACCTCTCACGATTTATGTCCCGCGCTTTACAGCGCTTCGTTACATTGTTCAGGCCGCTGCTTTATTCAGGCCTGTAGACTCACCCGGTGACACGGGCGGTTCCGTCCACGACTGGCGGAACAACTTCATCATGCGACTTCGTGTCGCACCTAACCTTAGTCGTTGGGCACTATTGCAGCCAAATGGCTTTTGTTTTTCTTAACCAATCTGTTCGCTCTGCAAGGCCAACAAGTCCGCCATTAATTGCTCGTGTTACAGCCCTTACGTTATCTTGCTCAGCAAGTGCATTACAGCCTTTTACAACCCATTCCGATACCGCTACTTGTAAACACCACTTGGAAGAAATTACTTCGTCTGGGTTTTCGACAAAATCGGGAGCAGATGGAAAGTCTTTGCGAAGAATATTAGTCGCTTCTGCGTAGCTTTCTTTTCCTGTGAGTTGCAGCAATCCGCGCCCTCTATACGTGAATCCATCATCTTGACCATTATTTCCCATACGTCCACCATAGACTTCATTCGCTAATTTTTGTGGGTTGTGTGCGAACTCTACGGGGTCGAGTTGTCCGAGGGGTAGAAAACGCTTTGGCCATACCTTTGGTAGTCGTTCAGGACTGTAATTGAGGTTCTCGAACTGTATAGTAAGACCGCCAGATTCATGAAGCACTTGAGCCATAAAGTGTGCAAGATGTAGGCCCGTGGTTAATATCCCGCCGCCATCCAAAATACTTTGCCCATTTTCAAAAGCCTCTCGATAGCTTGATCGGGCACTCGGAGCGAGACGGAGAATTTTTTCAACTGAAATATCTAGACTCATGTCGTGAACTCCCGGCAGGCATGACCCACCATCTACCTAATTTAGAAATCAAGCGCGAGGTTGAGAAGAAACACCCTTAACTTTCTCGTATGTGCGCATTGCGCCCAAACCAAGCATGCCAAAAAGAACCGGATTTATTTGATCGAAATCCAACTTCACGAGTTTTGATGGATCGATCGGATGACCGATTGCATTTGAAATCATCACGACAACTGGCTGCAATACATATGCGTACGCAAAAGCCGATCCGCAGATCCAACCGATGAATGGACGCCAGCCCGCAATTAAAGATGCTATTGCTCGCAGCCTCTTGTTTGTTGACCTCAATTTGAGCCTTGGCGTTGTCCCATTGCCCCTCCATGTCCTTAAGTGCGCCTTGTAACTGAGCTTGCGCAAGCGCAGCCTTAGCCTTATCGGTCTCCGTTTTGTCCGGCCAAATTTTGTCAATTCCAGTTTTGATAAGATCAATCACACTATCCCAAGGCATAATTCCGCTCATGATTCTCTCCTGCTTTGTGGTTAAAGAAACTAACGGAATGAAAGGCCCAACGTTAAGTGAAGGGGCGGCGGCCCCGATGGTAGCTATGAAAAACCGCAATTATTCCGCCGTCCCATTTCAACGCTTGGTTGGGCGTCATGGTTTGCAGCCAACGCCAACAATAGACAGAACGAGAAGCAAAACGCCGAACGATGCGATAAGGGCATGTAAAGCGACCCAAAATATCCCGAGCCTCCAAACGTGCAGGCGGGGAAAACGCTCAAGCGCTTTTCTGTCTGCTGTGCGTTTTAACTCAATAATGTTGCTGCCTGGAACAGCCTCTTGAAGTGCGAGCCGATACTGGCGCGCCCGCTCCATGCAAACAAAGAACCGTTCATATTGCTTGGCGCTAAATACGCAGCCAAAGACGCCGATTACGACCAGGAAGAGTGCGGCCGGAATATCGGCGACACTCAACGCCTTGTCTATGCCAACGATAGTGAGTACGCCAGCGGCAAGCGCGGAAAAGAACCCAGTAACTGTTGCACGCTGCTGCTCGTGGTGGCGCGCCTCAGACGCATACTCTTGAAACAGTTTCAGGTAGAGGTCCGCTTTTTCCATGACGTTCCGCTTTCTCGACTATGACGCCCAACGTAGAGTTCAGGGGAACCCAAAGCACAGCTTTGGGCCGTCCCCTGCAACGCCGGGTTAGGTGTCGCGTCGTTCTTCACCGGTCTTGCACCTTGAAGTTTTTGTCAATGTAAACGGTCGAATCTGGCAGGCTATGGTTGGAACAGTCAAAACCCTGTAATCGGAGTATTGCGCCATTGTTGAACCGAACTTTAGCTTCCTTGTGCCTCTTTTCCGCATGGCGTGAATGAATGGCAGCTTTGGTCAGGTAGTTGACGCTGACCCTATAGTAAGAGCCATCCTCATAATTTTCTTCAAGACTTTGTTCACCAATGAGTTCAAGGTCTTTAAGTTTTGCGTTGTACCGGAATTGCAGGGTGACACTGGATGCGCGAGCTGCATCCGCGTATCCAAAGCCCTGGACGAACACCGAGTTCTTTCCTATGTCAAGGTTGTAGAACTTGCTCACGTGACAGAACTCATCGGACACGGAAAGAACTCGATAGCTTCCATCCGGATTCCCCGTAAGGACGAAAAGGCGCTCTTCGCGAGGTGCGTTCTCACCTCTCTGCCCGGTGACCACCAAAGCTAGATCAGAGATTCCATCACCGTCCAAGTCGCCTTCGGCGATTGCCCATATGAAAGTCAGATGCGGAAATGCAGGTGCAATTGCCGAGATAGCCTTCTGTCCTTTTGGCGTGTATTCGGCAGAAGCGCCCATGACCGACATACCGAGAAGGGCGAAAACCAATAACAGCTTGAGGGCGCTCATGAGTGACACCTAATCGGGATAGGAAGAAGCCTCACGGCCCCTCCCTCCCACACCACCGTGCATACGGATCACGTACACGGCGGTTCGATGGATTGAATTGGTGAACGCGCCGCCAACGTCGGCAGCCCCATACTACTGAAGTACCGCACCGGCATCGCCAGTGCGAGCGCCGGGGTTTTCGATAACCGCCACGGTCCATGCGCCGACTTGCTCGTGTTCCATGCTTCTCGCACCGACACGCCGCGCTTGCGCAATTCCCGGTAGCCTTTCGATCCCCATTGCTTCCATTGATAGCAACGTAACTTGCGTCGTATCCATTTGTCGATTTCGCGCAAAGGACTCACTACCTCGGCAATGCCGAAGTAGGCTTTCCAGCCAAGCAGGCTCTCTCTCAGCTCTGCAACGATATCAGCCAAACGGCGGCCTCGACTACGACGGGTTAGTGTTCGCACGCGTTGTTTCAGCTTGTCGATAGCGGGTTGCGCCACCTTCAGCTTGGTCTCGTTACGACTAACCGTGAATCCCAGGAACTTTCTTTTCCAGGGCCTATCCACCGCGCTTTTCCGTGCATTCACTGTGAGCCGCAGTGAGCCTTCGATAAAGCGCTTTACGCTTGCCATCACCCGCTTGCCTGCTCGTTCGCTTTGAACCACGATGTTGCAATCATCGGCGTAACGCGCGAAGCGGTGGCCGCGCCGATCCAGTTCCCAATCCAATTCATCCAGCACGACGTTGGCAAGCACGGGCGATAATGGGCCGCCCTGCGGCACGCCCATCGTGGTCGCCTGCGCGTTTCCTAAAACGCAAACCCCAGCTTTCAGATAGCGATTGATCAAGCGCAATAACGCCGTATCCGGCGCGTGGCGTTTCAGCCGCGCGATCAGCCGGTCGTGATTGACTCGATCGAAGAACGCTTCCAGATCGATATCGACCACCCAGCGGCGACCGGCTCGGATGTCGCCTTGCAGCTGACGCACCGCTTGATGCGCCGACCGCCGCGGTCGAAATCCGTAGCTGCTGTCATGAAAGTAAGGCTCCCATTGCGCTTGTATCACCTGCGCAATGGCTTGCTGAATGAATCGGTCCAACACCGTCGGGATGCCCAGAGACCGCAGCGTTCCATCCGGTTTGGGAATTTCTACACGCATCACCGGCTTCGGTACGTAGCTTCCCTCCACCAATTGCGTTCGGATCGACAGCCATTCCCGCCGGAGGTGGTCCGGCAGTTCATCGACTGTCATTCCGTCGAGACCAGGCGCGCCTTTGTTATGGCGCACTTGTTTGAGAGCACGCTGCAAGTTGCCGCGCTCAAGCACTTGCGCGAGCAGCGTGGCGTTTCCAATCGACGCAGGTTCATTTCGTTTTCCAGCAAGGGATTCATCCCGCAACGGCCTTTCTTGCGCCGTCGCGGCCGGATTGCTCCGGTTGTCAGATGCCTGTCCCTCGCTCTTCACTCGTTCACCTTTGTCATCCTTCGTTCGGGCCTTTGGCCGGAGCCAGCCGACCTACTACGCCCTCTGCTGACTTCTCCACAGCATTCAGCGCCAATCGCTCAGCGCCCAGTTCCACTAAGCCGGAACACCGCGGAGATCTCCCGTGGTAAGACACGAAACTTTCCTCGCGTAGACGCCGGATTTACAACATGCATCCACACTCGCAGATAGAGGGCTTCGTGGTCACGTGCCCACTCGCCCCAGATGCACTACGCCTAATATCCGGTTCCTGTTCGTCGTCCCGCGATTTCGCCTTGAGCTTCCTCCGCACCCCGCCTCGCGGCGACGCACTTGCCCTTTGGCTAACCTTCGGCTCTGCTCTTGCCTGGTATCGGAACTTTCATCCGACTAGTTTCGCGCCATGCACGGCACACACGGTTGAGTTCAGCGGCCGCCGAAGGCGGTCTGCTGGAACGACGGGTTAGGCGCATCGGATGAAGACTTCCATTTCAATGCCCCTTCCTCTCGTCTCTTTAGTCGCTGCGAGCTCTAGCTCGTACCGCGGAGGTCCGCACTCAGCAGCCTTCGTCTACTTCGCGGCTTGGACTGCGCTCTTCTGCTGATCGCATTGAACAGCGGTATCGGGCCCACGCGCTGCGCTCGGGAACAGCACACGCTCAATGAATGCGTCCCACCGCTCGCGCTTCATCTGATGTTCAACGTTATGTGTCTCCCAGAAGAGCCAGGTCTGGTTTTCGTGCGTCGTTGAATTGCTGAACTCAAACGTCGCCACGTCAGTGGTGATCTTGTCCTTGAACACCGCTTTCAGCTTCTCGCACGTCCGCTCTGGTTTCGTATTCAGGCATGTGGCTCCGAGCCAGATGCAGCCGAGCACCTTGTTCGTTGGGAAGTCTTGACGATTGAGCCCCAAGATGATTGCCTGCGGAAGATTCTTGCTCTCACGATAGGCATCGAAGGTGGTCAAGCTTGCAGCTGGGATCAGCATCCCGAGCCTGATGTTCGCCACCAGCTTTGGGATGGTGTCTTGGCGCTGCACGGCCGGGCAGTGCTCCTTAAATTCGTCATCACATTCAAGCGCCGCGGATCCATCGCC
>DATLHW010000101.1:0-31281 GCA_035539675.1 Burkholderiales bacterium
TTGGTCTGTTAGAATCCGGCCTTTGTCTAATTCAATCTCCTCATGGACATAATCCTGCTGGTCAAAGCATTTATCCTTGGCATCGTAGAAGGACTCACCGAATTTCTTCCCATTTCGTCCACCGGTCATTTGATCCTCGCAGGCGATCTGCTTGGCTTTAATGATGAGAAGGGCAAGATGTTCGAGATCGCCATTCAGTTCGCCGCGATACTCGCTGTGTGTTGGGAATATCGCGCAAAAATCAGCGAGGTCGTGGTTGGCTTGCCGTCCAAGCGGGACGCGCAACGCTTCGCCATCAATGTATTAATCGCGTTCATTCCAGCCGCCTTTTTAGGCGTGCTTTTCGCCAAGAGCATCAAAGCGCACCTCTTTAAGCCAGTACCCGTGGCGTTGGCCTTTATCGTTGGCGGCTTCATCATTCTTTGGGCGGAGAAACGCAAACACATCGTCACGGTTGAGTCCGTGGATGACATGCGATGGCAGGACGCCTTGAAGGTAGGCCTCGCTCAATGTTGTGCGCTGATTCCCGGCATGTCGCGTTCCGGCGCGACGATTATCGGCGGATTGTTTTTCGGACTTTCTCGCCGAGCGGCGACTGAATTCTCGTTCTTCCTCGCCATCCCGACGCTGTTCGCCGCTTCGGTTTACGAGGTCTATAAATATCGCAATTTATTAAGCGTGGATGACATTCCGATGTTTATCGTTGGCGGAATCGCATCGTTCGTCAGCGCATTTATAGCCGTGCGCGCGCTGCTACGCTACGTGAGTCGCCATGACTTCACTGTCTTCGCTTGGTATCGGATCGCCTTTGGCGTGGTCGTGCTGGCGACCGCTTATTCGGGTGTGGTGAATTGGACGACGGGTTGAGGTTAACGTCCCGCCTAAGGTAAAACGACCCGGACAATATGGCCACCTCTAGGAGGCCATATTGTCCGGGTCGTCGTTCGCTACAGCGCTTGAAAATTATTAGTGAGCCGGAACGGCCTTTCCGCAAAACCGAGCGATATGGCCCAGCAACTCGTCTTCCTGGAAAGGCTTGCCGAGGTACTCGTTAACGCCGAGCTCTAACGCAAAGTTGCGATGCTTCTCGGCAGTCCGCGAGGTAATCATGATGATTGGAATACGAGCCGTGACCGAATCGGCGCGCAGGTTACGAGTCAATTCGAAACCATCCATGCGAGGCATCTCAATATCCAGCAACATGACATCGGGCGTTACCTCTTGCAGTTGCTGAAGCGCGTCAACGCCGTCTTTCGCCGTAACGACCTGATAACCCTCGCGCAACAACAAGCGGCTGGTGATCTTACGCACGGTGAGCGAATCATCGACCACCATGACAATCGGCGTTTTGGTGATGATCGCCTCGCGCTTCGGCTCAAGGGCCTCCACCGTGGGTCCTTCCTGACGACCACCTAACAATACTGGGTTCAGTATCAATACAACTTGACCGTTACCAAGCACCGTGGCGCCGGCGATGCCCAGTAACCTCGACATCTGCGGTCCGATCGACTTCACCACGATTTCGCGGTTGCCTTCAATGCTGTCGATCTCCACTGCTGCGCGGTGAGCGCCGCTACGTAGCAGTAGCACAGGGAAGTAACGACGGGGCTCACCAACTTTCTCCTCTTCGCCCAGCAAGTGCGTGAGCAAATCGAATGGATAGTGATTGTTACGCCAAACGATTTCCTTATTCTGGCGAAGCTTTTCGATGTCCGCGAGTTTCCATTGTTGAACCTGCTCCACCAGAGCGGATGGGATACCGAAAAGCGTGCCATTGGCTCGAATCAGAAGCACCTGCGTCACGGCGAGCGTCAAGGGCAAGGTGATGATGAACTTGGTGCCTTGACCAGCGGCAGTATCAATCTCAATGCGTCCGCCAAGGGTCACGATCGCACTCTTGACCACATCCATGCCGACGCCGCGGCCAGCGATCTGCGTAACTTCCGCAGCCGTTGAAAAACCAGGCATAAAGATATATTCGATGGTGTGCTTGTCGTCAGGATGGTCGTCCGGCGACATTAGCCCCTGCTCAATCGCCTTTTCACGCACGCGCGCCACATTGATCCCGGCGCCGTCATCCGTGAAGGTCAACACAATTTCGTTCGCTTGCTGTCGAGCATCGA
This sequence comes from Burkholderiales bacterium, assembly GCA_035539675.1. Classification (GTDB taxonomy): domain Bacteria; phylum Pseudomonadota; class Gammaproteobacteria; order Burkholderiales; family DATLHW01; genus DATLHW01. The sequence continues at coordinate 2,124 of DATLHW010000101.1, forward strand.
TCGTAATTTCACCGGTTTGCGACTTTCCGGCCGCCTCGCGCTTCTCCGGCATTTCAATACCGTGACTAAGCGCGTTGCGTAATAGATGCTCAAAGGGCGCGACAATTTGTTCGAGCACGCTACGATCCAGCTCGGTTCGCATCCCTTTAAGTTCAAGGTTGGCCTTCTTGCCCAGTTCCTTCGCGGTCTGCCTTACAACGCGATAGAGACGATCAGAGAGGTTACCAAGCGGAACCATTCGAACGCTCATCAGATCTTGTTGCAAGTCGCGATTCAATCGAGACTGAGCCGCCAAAGCCGCATCCACTTCATCAAGGTTATTGGTCAATGAAAGCTGTAGCGTCGAGAAGTCATGCAAGCTTTCCGCCATGAACCGGGTCAATTCCTGCATCCGCGTGAAACGGTCGAATTCCAACGGGTCGAACGTGTCTCCCATTTCCTGCTGCTTATGTTGAATGCTGGATTGAATTTGCGATTCGGCTTGAATTTCCACCTCGCGCACCTGGGCGCGAAGCTTGCCGACGTTTTCGTTCAATTCCGCGAGCCCTTGGCGGAAGGCGTTCATTTCACCCTCGATACGCGAGCGCGCAATACTAATTTCACCGGCGTCGTTCACGAAACGGTCGATGAAGTCGGCGCGTACTCGCAAGACGGCCCGTCGATCCGCCTCTTCCGATTGCACAGGAACGGGAGCTCCCGCCGCTTGCCTCAACGCTGCGACCGGCTGAGGCACCGCCACCGCCGCGGTCGCCGTCAAATCAACTTCCGACGACGCAACGACCTCCGTGGGCTCCGCAGGCTTAGCGACATGCGTGGGGAAGATGTTACCGCGCTCGCCACCCTTCAGACGCTCCAAGGCCATGTTGAAACGGTCGAACCCATCTTCCAAGGCTTCGTAATCGGAGTCTGCCGGATGTGCCTGGCCTTGCATTTCGACGACCCGGTTCTCCAATACGTGGGCCAATTCTCCCAACCGCATGACCCCGGCCATCCGCGCGCTGCCTTTGAGCGTGTGCAAATGCCGGCCGAGCAACGTTGCAGGAGCCTTGTTGGGCGGAGCCGCGCGCCATGTACGAATGCAGTCCCCCACCTCTGGAAGCAGCTCCAACGCCTCTTCCAGGAATATCGGCAACAACTGCTCGTCGACGTCATCGACAATAACGCGTCGCTCCTTGCCCGATTCGACGTGAGCTTCGGTGTCGTCCACAGGCTTGGCGACAGCCGTCGTTTCAGGCGTCGCAGCTGGTTTGGCGGCCGAGGGAGCGGACGCATAGGTTGTCGTGGGTAAGTATGGCTCGGGCGCCGGTTCGATGAGTTCCACTTCCGGCGACTCAGCGAACGCTGTCTCAGCGACCTCCAACTGGCCCTCGCTCGGCGACATTTTAATTTCTGCTGGAGGCAATACCTCCGGCTCGACCGATTCCGCTTCAATCAACTCCGCAAACGCCGCCTCGGCGACCTCCACCGGACTCTCGCTTGGCGGCATTTCAATTCCAGAAGGCCGCATTAGCTCCGTGTCAGTAAATTGCAGCAACTCTGCTTCGCTGATCTGTGGCGGCTCCTCCTCAACCGGCTGGGTCGCTTCAGATTCGACTGGCGGAGCCCATTCGGCATCATCTGGCAATGACAATTCCGCTTCGACAGACTGAGTCGATTCAACTGGATGCGGCGCTTCGACTTCGGCTGGAGCTGTCGGCTCCACGACGTTAGCCGGCGCTTGGAGCGTCGGTAGTCCGAAGGCTTCGGCTTCCGCTTCCAAGGCTGCCTTGGCTTCCAGCTCCCGTCGTTCGGCGCGCGCCTCTTGGAGACGGGTGTTCAAATGCGCGACAAGACCGGTTTCCGTTGAAGGTACGCGACGCTCCAGGACACTGAAAACCATTTGGCTTAAAACCTCTACCGCCTTTTCGGTAAGCGACAAATCACCTTCCGTGAAAGGCGCTGGGTGTTCCAAACGGTCCAGCAACCATTTCTCAAATATGAAACCTAGTTCGGCGATAGTCGTGAATCCGCTCGTGCGACAAATGCCCGTTAAGGTGTGAGCCGCGCGCATGAAGTCGTACGCAACGGTTTGCGCCGGATCATCGCGCAAGTTGTCCAATTGTTTGCGCAGAGTCTCAGTATGCGTATTGGCTTCGTTGGCGAAAATCTCGAAAAATTCCGGGTCGAGCACCACGTCGCCAATGACTACCCCGGCAGGCTCCGTTGCCATCTCAACAACAGGCTCTGTAGCAGGAGTCTCGGGAATCGATTCCTGCTCAACGGCGACTTCGGCTTGAACTGGCGCGGACGTGGGCTCCTCCGCAGCCGACATGGAGGTTACTTCATCCGGCTCCTGATCATTCTTTAATTGATCGGCGAGTTTGAATATTCCAGGCGCGTGCACAATCGGGTTACCGCCCGATTTCAAAATTTCTATCCAACCGACATACGCGTGATGCGTCTCGCTAATGAGACGCAGGAGGCCTTTCGAGATCGGTTTCTCGTCCCGTAACCATTTATTCATCACCTGCTCGACCTGCCACGCCACCTCACCCAGCTCAGTCAATCCAACCATGCGCCCACTGCCTTTTAGCGTATGGAATCCGCGTCGAATAACAGTTTGGGCCTCTCGGTCAGAAGGATTGGCGGCTATTACGTCGTGGTGAATCGCGATGCCGCCCAGCACTTCAATGGCCTCCTCAAGGAAGATTTCCAGAAGCTCCGCGTCGATTTCCACCGGCGCTGGCTCAACCACGCCGACTGGTTTGGCTGGCGCTGGCTCAGGAGGAAGACTCGCGCCCAGGATGGCGCCAAACGCCTCTCGCACAGCGCCGGTAGGTTGATTGGTGGATTCGCTAACCAGCGAGCGAGCGACGCTGGCTTGCGCGGCCAGATCGCCATGGCCAGCCAAATTCGCCTCGCGACCAAAAACCAACAACGCCTCGCTAAGCGCCGTTCGATGGGTAGGATCATGCGATTCACGCTGCCAACGATCGTAAAGCTCCGCAAGTTGGCGCTTATCGACCTCGAAATCACGCGCCACTACCGGAGGTGGAATCTCCTCTTCGGGCTCCGGCTCAGGAGGCGCCACAGGTCTGGTCGGCGCAATGTTGAAGCGGGCTAACACGCTATGCAACAACTCGTCGGGGTTTTCGCGACCTTGTTGAAGGGCAGCGACGAATAGCCCCAAATTGCTAAAAGCTTCCGCAGTGAGTTCCGCGTCATGCATATCAACCGGTCCGTTGCTACTGGCGAACTTCTGCACCAAATCGCGACTCGCTTTCAACAAGTTGACGGCATCTTCGCTTTCCAACATGGAAAGCGCGCCAAGAACCTGATTGATGGAAGCAGGCAAGCTAGCCAAATCCGATCGCTTGCTGGGATCGCGGAAAAACGTATCAAGCGCTTGCTCGATGTGGTTCAGATTGGTGAGGATCTCCTGTCCCAGCTGGAAGAACAGTATCTTCTCCTGAGCGGCGCGGGAAATGTCGGCTAGCTGAGACGCCCCCTCCGCAGGCATGCTTTGCCCTTTCAGAGCGGCGGCGACGCGGACGACGCAAGTCTCGGCCAAACTCTTGAAATTCGGGCCCAGGCGCGCGTAGTTCTCCACGGCGTCCTTCGCCATTAGCAGCGCAGTCGCAGTCTCCAGAGCAAGGACTTCGCCAGGCTCTCTGGGATTGGCGCTTAAATCACTGGCAACGTCGCCAAGCTTCGCGAATACGGATTGCAGCGCTTCGTTGTGGAAGTTCTGAGCCAACGTTCGAAGTCGCGTGGTCTCTTCTGCGAATTGCGTCAGGCTGGCGCGGTTGCCGCTAGTGAATTTAAGCCATGTCTCCTTGATCTGCTCCAACTGATCCTTCAACTCGCGGATGGCATGCTTGGCTCGAGTATCTTCAGGGCTATCCTTATTAGGCGCAGGGGGAATCAAGTCGCGGAGGCGATAAGCGTCTTGAATTTCACGAACCCGGCCAACTGCAGGCTCTGTTATCGCAACAGCAAAAAGCAATTCGCGGATTAATCTCTCCGATACCTCGTCACCACCTTCCGACTGACGCTTGATCTGCTGATCGATGCGACCACATAGTTGCTTTTGAAAAGCGCTTGGCGGTGTTGGAGAACTGGCGAGCCCTTCGAGGAAACCGACGGCAAGCCACCATAACGTTCGGGCGTTACCTGTTTGAGTCGCCTCGATCGTCACCAAGGCATTGCGCATGAGCAGAAAGCTTTGAGGAATATCCTTACCGCGCAAGATGTTTAAAAGCCCACGCTGAAACTCAGTGCGTTTTAAAGCAAGCAGGGCTGAAACCTCAGCGCTACTGACTCGCGCCGTTGCGCTGTCGCCGAATTTAGGCTTACGAGACAAGTCCGGATAAAAGAGATCGACTTCGCTCGCATTGCCAACGCCGGATGCAGCGAGAACATTTTTGTAAACTGGGAATAAAGCTAGCGGGCGGTTCGGGTCACCACGCATGAGACCTTCAAGGTACTGACTCAAAGCAGAGATGACGCCGCGAGCCGCGCTCATTGCTTCAGGACTAACGTTTAATTCGCCACGGCCCAGGAGCTCGATCAGCTTTTCAACCGCCTCGGATACGCGCGCGACTGGCTCCAATCCAACCATCAGCAAAGCCCCGCTAACCTGGTGCAAGTGGGCTAGCGTGGAGCGAGCGATTTCTTGATCGCCGGGATTGACGCTGAATCGCCTGATGCCCTCGTCGGCGCGACGGAGCGCAAGTTCGATTTCAGGTTTGACCCAACTTAACGGGCCTATATCAAATTCGTCTTTAGACACCGGCATATCGGTACCCCTATCTATACCGCTTTAGATTATTTTAGGAGCGCCTCTATCAATGCGCCGAGCGCCCCTTTTTGCGGTTCCGGCGCGCTAAAAGCGCCCCAGTTTTCTACCGCCATCCCGGGCTGCACGCCACGATTTATAGAACGCCCTTGAAGGCGGCGGAGAAATCATCGCGGGCATTCGAAACAGAGTCGATGTGAACTCGATCTGAAGGCGCGCGGTAATTATCCTCCACCTCTTGGAGCGCTTACAGCCGGAAGCCGGATACAGAACTCTTGAGCGCCTTCGCCACCTCGGACAAGTTTTGAATCGAGACGGCTGTCTGCTGCGTACCTTCCGTTGTTTGTCGCGTAATCTCCAGAATGCCCTGCATGCTATCCGCCACCTGGTTTGTTGCTGAGGCCTGCATTTGCGCTTGGCTGGAAATGTTCTGAATAAGGTCGGCAAGTTGTTTAGACACGTCACCGATTTCTGACAGCGCCTGACCTGCAGCGTCAGACAGCTTGGCTCCTTCCACCACACCCTGCGTACTACGTTCCATAGCGGACACGGCGTCTTGAGTATCTGACTGAATGGTCTTCACGATGGCGCCGATTTGCTTCGTCGCCTCGGCGGATCGTTCCGCCAGTCGCTGAACTTCCTCTGCAACCACGCTGAAGCCTCGTCCCGCTTCACCGGCGGACGCGGCCTGAATCGCAGCGTTAAGCGCCAGTACGTTCGTCTGTTCGGTAATGTCGGAAATCAGTTCCACGATTTCACCAATTTCCTGTGAGCTTTCGCCTAGTCGTTTAATACGTTTGGACGTTTCCTGGATCTGCTCGCGAATTTCGTTCATGCCGGAAATGGAGTTTTGCACCGCCTCCTGGCCTTTCTGGGCGGCCGTTAGTGATCGTTCGGCCACCTTGGCGGTGTCGCTTGCGCTTTGCGATACGGTGTTGATCGATTGAGACACGTCCAACAGCCTCGCACTCGTGTTCTCGATTTCCTTCGACTGCCGTTCCGCAGCGGCCAGTAGTTCAACAGACACTTGACGGGCTTCCTGGGTTCGCTCGGCCACTTGGGTGGATGCAGCGTTAACCCCCGTTACCAGGGTCCGAAGTTCTTCAATCGTGTAGTTCATCGAGTCAGCGATAGCGCCCGTAATGTCTTCCGTCACCTTCGCACGCACCGTCAAATCGCCGTCAGCCAAGTCGCCCATTTCGTTCAGCAACCGCAAAATAGCTTCCTGGTTCCGTTTGTTTTCTTCCTGCACCATGCCTGATCGTTTGCGCGCATCAAAAATAAACACGAAGGCGAACAGCACCAAGGCCCCGAGGGACAGTGCGCCGAAGACGATAGCCCACGCGGTCCACCCGAGACCTTCGCGCTCAGCCAAAACGCCCTCCAATTCGCCCAGTTTCAATTGCAATGGCTCCGAACCGTTAAACAACGAAAGGCTGGCCTGCCTAGCGGAGGTCAACTTCTGAATGTTTTGTAGAATGTTATCGGCGCTATCCGCGAACTTCTGGAACATCTTTTTCAACTGATCAAGCTTGGCTCTCGCTTCCGGATCCTTGATGGCTCCAACTCGTAATACTTCACTACCTTGGTCCAGGGCTTTCAGGGTATCGCGATAAGTGTTTACATCCTTACCCAGCAGGAAGGCCACCTCCGGATTAGTGGAATCGCCAGCCAACAATTCATTGGCGCCGCGCCCCATGCGTTGCGCCAATCCGCCCAATCTTTCCGAGGAAAGAAGTTGAGGTGTTGATCCCCCGGTTTGTTGCAGCAAGCCGACAAGTTCCTCCGAAACTTCCGCCAACTGGGAACTCCCCGCCGAAATTGCGCCAACGTTTTTCCCCAAGTTAATCAAGTCAGCTTTAGCTGACAGCAAAGTTACAATTCTTTCCGAAGCCGCAGGGCCCTTATCAGAAGTGCTCCAGTACTGCTGAACCTCCGCCAGTAAAGCCTGCGCCTCGTCTGGGGCAGCCGGCACACGCACATCGCCTAGATCCCCCCCATCAACGAGAGCAAACAAATCCGAATAGAATTTACCGCGACTATCCTGCAATTGATCAAATGACACCTCAAGACCACGAGCTGCGCCGTCGGCCGCTTTCGCGAACCGTTGCGAGTGAAACTGCATCTGCGCAACGGCCGTCCTATACGCGCCGCTAATTCTGGAATCCCGGTTACCGAGATAAAGAGAAATCGCCGTAAGTAAAATAAGAGCCGAGGCTAAAATTCCCAAATAACGGACCTGATCTTCAAACCGCAGGTGGCCGATAATAGGCAAATTATCGCCGGCGCCGGATGTAACAGGCGCGGAAGTTGGCGCGGGGGCGGTGCGACCTTGTTGAGTAATTGGACCTGCTTCGTCCATCGCTTTGTCAAACTTCGGCATACTTAATTTAAATGCCATGGTCACTCCCAGCAGTCTTGTGGTTATATGTTCCTGCCCTCTTCGAGAACATTTAATTCCCGACCCTCGCAGGACCCATCAGTTTTCCGAAACCAGTTCGCCGGTCAGCCCTTTAGGACGTCGATGCTCCGCATGCACAGGGTGTACGCCCTTCCACCCACGTGCGTGCATCGCACTTTCCAACGAACAGCTATCTCCCAACATTCAAGAATTGCTCGTGCTGCACCAACGACGCGACGTCCAACTCGCTCCATATCTGCTCATCGGCATCGCGATAAGTATGGGCCACCCATGACGGCGCATCGTGCTCCCTATCCCCTTGCACAAAGGCCTCTGGACTTCGCAAACCAGCCATCCGGCTCACCAACAGCGCGGCGCCTTGCACAAAGGTCGAAGGTAATAACAGGAGGCGACTCTCAACACTCGGCGTCATGGGCGGTCTGCCCATGAAGGCCGAGAAATCGACGACGCCATAGAGATTGCCCCGAACGTTGCAGGTGCCAATAAAATAAGCCTTGGTAAGAGGAATCGCCACGATAGGCGGAACCGGCAGCACCTCAGCAACATCCTGCAAGTTCATAATCCAACGCGAATCGCCGACCATGAAACCGAGCTTGGACGCCGCCGCAGCGCCACGTTGAGCGGCCGTCCGCAGACGTTCCGCGACCGCTGTTTGGTACTCTCGTAGACTCGTTTTACGCGCCATGGTTTCTTTACGTAAGAGCCGCGATTTTGGCGAATAACTCGTCTTCCTTGATCGGCTTGATCATGTAGTCCTTGGCGCCCTGACGCATCCCCCAGATCTTGTCTGTTTCAAGGCTTTTAGTGGTGCACATGATGACCGGAATATTTTTCGTGTCATCGTCCTTGGTGATTTGGCGAGTCGCCTGAAAACCATTCAACCCAGGCATCACGACATCCATAAGGATCAAGTCCGGTTTTGTGCTCTTGGCCTTGGCGATACCGTCCTCCCCACTCTCGGCGATAATCACCTCGTACCCCTTTTTCACCAACAGTCCTTGCAAATAAGCGCGCTCCGTCGGTGAATCGTCAACCACCAAAATTCGTTTGATAGCCATAATTTCCTCGTGCTCTTATTTATTTAACGTCACCCGTTGCGTGAGCATTCACCGCACGCAGTAAGGTTTCCTTGGTAAATGGTTTAGTAAGATATTCGTCAGAACCGACCATTCGACCACGAGCGCGGTCAAATAAGCTGTCTTTGGAGGACAACATAATGACCGGCGTGGATTTGAATTGGCTATTTTTCTTGATTAGCGAGCAGGTCTGATAGCCATCTAGACGAGGCATCATAATGTCGACAAAGATGATGTCAGGATGAAAGTCGGAAATCTTGGCGAGAGCATCGAAACCATCCTCGGCAAGAATTACCTCATGACCCGCTTGCTTAAGAAAAATTTCGGCGCTGCGCCGGATGGTGTTGCTGTCGTCAATCACCATGACTCGAAAATTGCTCGCCGCTTGAGTCACAACGCCCCCTCCCCGTAATGGACTGGCATGTCGCTCCGGCATGTTGCCCGATCACGAAAGCCACCGTACATCCAACCTACCCGTTTGAACAGTCAGCTACTGCAGCTATGGAAGCAATTGAATCTGGCATATCGCGAATTTTTTTAAAGATTATTCCTAACTGCTTTAAAAAACAAGTGCAATGGTTTAATTTTTCTCAAGTTTTGCAGTAAAAATATTCTTTGCATCAGCGAAAAACGACGTCATCACAATCCACTCAAGAGCTTCCTGAGATGACATCAAAGAAATCGTAACGAGCGCTCGCGCATCCAGCAACCAAAGCAGCTTAAATAGGGCTCGCGAGAAAACGCTTTGCTGAAAATCCCGCCACTAAATTTCGATCATCTCGAAATCTTCTTTTCTGGCGCCGCATTCCGGGCAAACCCAATTCGGCGGCACGTCTTCCCAACGCGTTCCGGGTGCAATGCCCTCATCCGGCAATCCCTTCTGCTCTTCATATATAAACCCGCAAATTAGACACATATATGTTTTAAAACCAACCGCTACCGAACTCATATCTTCAATCCTTAAGTTTTTTGACGTACATTCACCGCCGGCGCTGGTCTCACTTTTATCCAGCTTAGACGCCAATCAATCACTATAAACACGCGACTCCGATCGGACTCACGCTTTTGGATTAAAATAGGCGTCGCGCCCGACTATTCTCCGCACCGTACGCGCGATGCAATGGTAGGGAGTGTTTTGGGAAGAATCAAACCAAAAAGCGATCGACAGCTTTGGATTAAGTACTACGACACTTAAAGGACGCTGGAATTTCCACGCGTTAAACGCCCAAAATCAGACCGATTGACTCCGAGATGCGACGTGCATTGCCGCCGACTCAACATCATTGAGCGGCGCGACACAGAGCATTTTTACTAAGGCCACGAAATTCATGCCCGATCACCCCCCTGTGGTGATGACAATTGCCGGCTCCGACCCTACAGGCGGCGCCGGACTGCAAGCCGATTTGCTGACACTCGCCAGCCTAGGCTGTCATCCCGTTTCCGTTGTTACCGCAATCACCATCCAAGACAGCATCGGCGTCGAAGACGTCATGCCCCTTGATCCCGAATGGGTTATTGACCAAGCGCGCTGTGTGCTGGAAGACATGCCAGTAGCGGCTTTCAAGATAGGCCTATTGGGCAGCACAGAGATCGTCGCGGGGATTGCCGAAGTGCTTTCGGATTATCCGGACGTCCCGCTGATTCTGGACCCGGTGCTCACGTCCGGCCGGGGAGATGAGCTTGCCAATGAGGATATGATCTCCGCAATTCGCGCACTGATCATCCCCCAAAGTACGATCATTACCCCGAACAGCCTGGAGGCGCGTCGCTTGGTGGAGGATGACCTGGACGATGACGCCGACCTGGACAAATGCGCGCTAAGCCTGCTGGAATCCGGCTGCGAATATGTGCTGGTGACTGGCACCCATGAAAAGACGACGCAGGTGATCAATAAGCTTTATCGTCGAGATAATGGAATCGTACGTACCGACAAGTGGCAACGCTTACCGGGAAGCTTTCATGGCTCAGGATGCACGCTGGCTTCGGCTATCGCCGCATTACTCGCACGAGGCATGGACGTAAACGACGCCGTTGGCGACGGTCAAGAATTCACTTGGCAAACGCTTAACAACGCCTTCCGTTTGGGTATGGGCCAGCATATTCCAAATAGACTTTTCTGGGCCAAGGATGACGTGGATGAACCAGAAAAGCATTAACGGCTTATACGCCATCACACCGGAGGAGCCTTCCGCCGAACTGTTGTTGGAGAAAGTCCGTCAGGCGATCGCTGGCGGCGCCCGCACACTCCAGTATCGCAATAAGTCAGCCGACCAAGTAACGCGCCTATGGCAAGCGGAAGCCTTGGCGGCGTTCGCTAAGTCGAAGGATGTCGTATTCATCGTCAATGACTCGGTCGAACTAGCCCGGGTCACCGACGCCGATGGCATTCATTTGGGCAAGGAAGACAGCGACGTAGCATCCGCACGCGAGGCGCTGGGGGACAAACTGATAGGCGTTTCCTGCTATAACGATCTCGACCGGGCAATCGAAGCGGAAAAAGCGGGCGCGGATTATGTGGCGTTCGGCGCCGCGTTTCCGTCCGCCACCAAGCCTAATGCAGTGCATGCGCCGCTCGATCTTTATCGGCAAGCAATGCGTAAGCTTTCCATTCCCGTTGTAGCCATCGGCGGCATCACTCCTAATAACGCGAAAGCACTCATCGACGCAGGAGTGGACGCCGTAGCCGTTATTTCCGACTTGTTCGAGGCAAACGACATTCGAGCTCGCGCCGAATTATTTTCCAGACTTTTCCATAAGACCACGCAATGACCTCACGCAACGACTCCCTATTCGAAACATCGCAGCGATATATACCCGGCGGCGTGAACTCTCCCGTGCGCGCTTTTCGCGCCGTAGGCGGCGTTCCCCGCTTCGTGGCAAAAGGCCAAGGCGCTTATATCGTTGATGCGGATGGCAAGGAATACATTGACTACGTGGGCTCATGGGGGCCGATGATTCTTGGCCATGCACACCCCGAAGTAATAAAAGCGGTCGTTGAGAAAGCCGTTTCCGGTCTGAGCTTCGGCGCGCCCACGGAAATCGAGTTGGAGATGGCGAAGCTGATCTGCGAGCTGTTACCCAGCATCGAACAAGTGCGGCTTGTGAGCTCCGGCACGGAGGCCACCATGAGCGCCTTGCGACTTGCGCGTGGCTACACCGGCCGCAAAACCATCATCAAGTTTGAAGGCTGTTATCACGGTCACGGCGATGCGCTGCTGGTCAAGGCTGGGTCAGGCGCCTTGACCTTCGGCAATCCGGATTCCGCTGGCGTGCCCCCGGAAGTCGCCGCCAATACGCTGGTGCTGCGCTATAACGACATTGACCAACTTGAAGACACCTTCAAACAATTGGGCGACCAAATCGCAGCCGTTATTGTCGAGCCCATCGCCGGCAATATGAACTTCGTCCGGCCAGCCGTCGGTTTCTTGGAGGCCATGCGCAGCTTATGCACTACACATGGCGCAGTGCTTATCTTCGATGAAGTGATGACAGGATTTCGCGTGGGTCCGCAAGGCGCGCAGGGCGAGTTCAGCGTCACGCCAGATCTCACGACTTTGGGAAAGATCATCGGTGGTGGACTGCCGGTAGGCGCTTTCGGCGGCAAACGGGAAATCATGCAGAAATTGGCGCCTCTGGGGCCTGTATATCAAGCGGGGACGCTGTCTGGCAATCCGGTCGCGGTTGCGGCCGGACTTACCACGTTGAAATTGATACAAGCGCCGGGGTTCTACGACCGACTCTCGCAGACGACACAAGAACTAATCGGCGGACTGTCTGACATCGCCGCAGCTGCGGGAATCCCATTCTCTGTGGACCACCATGGCAGCATGTTCGGATTATTTTTCCATGACGCCATACCAACCACCTACGCCGAAATGATGGAGTGCGATCGCGAGCGCTTCAAACGGTTCTTCCATGGGATGCTGGATGAAGGCGTTTATCTCGCGCCGTCGGCATTTGAAGCGGGATTCGTTTCAGCAGCCCATGGACCACTGGAGATAAGTAAGACATTGGATGCGGCGCGCAAAGTCTTCAGTCGCATCGCTTAAGCGCCCAACAAAGCGGAATAAAAACGCCTCAACGAATTGAGGCGTTTTTTTTACAACTCGCCGTAGGAGTGCAATCCGGACAAGAACATGTTCACGCCAAGAAAAGCGAACGCGGTAATAAACAATCCCACCACTGACCACCAAGCCAGCACCGGGCCGCGCAATCCCTTCACCAAACGCAAATGTAGCCATGAAGCGTAGTTAAGCCAGACGATCAGCGCCCACGTTTCTTTCGGGTCCCAGGACCAGTAACTCCCCCAGGCCTCCGCCGCCCACATGGCGCCAAGAATGGTAGCGATGGTAAAGAAAGCAAAACCAATCGCGATCGCCTTGTAACTTACGTCATCCAGCACTTCCGGCTTAGGTAATCGACTCGCCATCATTCCTTGCGCGGCTCCAACAGAGGCCAACACAGTCACTGTCCAGAAAACCCATTTCCACAATGGGTGCAATCCGGTAAACAGCCAAAGAATGACGCCAATGGCCGCCGTCGCCCCCGCCACACTAACAAACGCTTTTCTGATGCTCGGCGTCACTCCCTCTGGTTGAGCAAGTAAATACGCCGTTCCGACCATAGCGGCCAACGAGAAGGCGCCATAGCCGATGAAATTCGCGGGCACGTGAATCTTCATCCACCAGGATTGCAGCGCGGGCACCAGCGGCTGAATTTCATGAGCCTGCCGATCGAAGGTATACCAAAGCAGAAACCCGATCGCCGCCACAATGATCAGCAATACAAAGGCCCCCATTTGCCGAGTTGCGTAACGGCCTTCGTAGTAGAGATAGAGCAACGCGGTAATGAGCGCAAACAGCACGAATACTTCATAAAGGTTGCTGATGGGAATATGGCCAACATCGGCGCCAATGAGGTAGGACTCATACCAGCGCACCAACAAACCAATCAGCCCCATCGCGACCGCACTCCAGGTCAATCCGGTCCCGACGCTTGCGGCGAATTCGGAGCGTGACAACGTACCCGTCCAATAAGCGCCGGTTGCTAGAAAAAACAGGGCGCTCATCCACATGATCGCGGATTGACTGGATATCAGGTACTTCAGGAAAAAAACTTTTCCCTCATTGTCCGCGACGCCGCCGTATAGCCAGATTGCGAACAGGCTTACGCCGAAAGCGACGACTAGCAAAGTGCGAATCGGCTTCCACGACCAGCCTAGTTGAATCAGGGCGGCTGCCGCGCCTATCAGGATGCCTTTTTCATAAACATCCATGTAGGCGCCATATTGGGCCAGAGCAAACCCACTGCCCGTGATAAGCATCAAGGCAAACACCCAATCGAACCAGTTCAGACGTTTCAGATAAGGCTGTGGCTGCGTAAGGACGTGCGTGGCATCCATAATTATTTAGCTTTCAAGATTTCCTCGATTTCCGTGCGGCGTTTTTCAAATTCTCGCTCGAAATCAAGTGTCTTTCGGTTAGTGGACATGGCCAAGAGTACCTGCGATTCGCCCGGTTTGACCAGTAAGAACAGGCGCCGTTCATGAATGTAGAACATCGCAAAAATGCCCAGAACCAGCAGGAATGAGCCCAAGTAAACAATGTTCTTACCGGGCGACCGAGTCAACTGAAAACCACTCGCCTTCACTTCGTCGTAGCTGGCAAGTTGCAGGTAAATCGGTGAGCCATAGAAATGACTATCGCTCGTAGCGGTTAAGGAGTCGCGGATAAAACGAATAGTATTTTCATCCAGCGGGAGAGATTTCAATCCCGCACGTTCCCGAGAGAGGTTCACTGTTTGAAAGGCGACGCCATCAAGAATTTTCAGATAAGTCTCCGCCGCTTTCTCTCGTTCCGCAGGGGGCGTCGCTTTTTCGAGAAACTCACCCACAGCGGTGAAACCGCCATTAGCGAAGATCGCTAGCACTCGATTCGTGGAATCCAAAAGCTTTTCACGCAGCACTTCGCTCACCGCGTCACCCGTTAGCGCGACATCAACAAAGCGTTGTGAAGCCTGCTTGCGCTGTTCTGGATCGGCCAACGCCGCCCGGAAACGTATGAATCCATCGATGGCGCCTTGGTCGTCGGCTGGAAGTCTCAAAAACTGGAAAGCTTCGGCAGGACTTTCACGCATGCCGGAAATAAAATACCAGCGCCCTTCCAACTGGACCGGCAGCATGTAATTGCTGTACTCCCGCGCCTGTCCCTGAGGATTACGCAGTTTATACTGAAAGCTCGGACCCACATTGCGCAAATCCTTCTTCGAAGGCAGGCTTGAAAGACCCGAAGATCCCTTCTTCGATGCCTCCAAAACAGCCTTTGTTGCATCGTTCGCCGCACCAAAATTTTCGATGTTAAATGGGCGGAATTCATTAAATTCGAGCGAGTATTCAATACCGTCACGCACTAAACTGCCGGCCTGATTCACCCGCCCACTCATCTCAAATGGCGCAGCTCCCGCTCCCGTCATCTCCCACGCCTTTAGTTTCAGCGCCGTACCGCCATCCAGGAAGTTGGATTGATAAATGGCGACGCCTTTATAAATAAGCGGCTTGTTGACTTCAATAGTGGCTGTGACCGCTTCGCCCGTCTGCTTATCGGTCACCACCACGTCGCTCGCGAAAGTTTTCGGTTGACCAGTGGAATAATGATCGATATGGAACTTCTTCAATTCAATGGTGAAGGGCAGCTCTTGAACAAAATAACCATCTTCAATGCCTTGAAAGGCCACATCGACAGTGGATCCTTCAGAGACGTTCACGTTAGCGCGGAATGACAAATTCGCGGGCGATAAGCGCGATTCCTGGGATATCTGGCTCTGTGGAATATCGTTGCGGGTTTCAATTTTCTTCGAGCCGAGGACCTGTTGCAGCTTAAGCGGCAAGTTACCGTCAAGCAGTCCGCCCACACAAATAATAACGATCGCCAAATGAGCGAACAGGTAACCCCAACGACTTTGTGTCCCAGCCTTCGCTGCTATAAGCGCCTGCCCTTCGGCGCGGCGAACGGTCCGACTTCTAAATCCCTGGCGTTCCAAATAACGTTCCAGCGCGGCCACCGGGTCATTCGCCATAACCCCTGAGAACTCGGCGCGATGGGCGAAGCTTCTTAACGATACCTCCGACGCTGTTTCCTTGAAAGTCCGCATCTCCTTGAGCATCGCAGGCGTATTGCGATACACACAAAGACTTGTGGACATTACCAGAAAGGTCAGAATGATCAGAAACCAGCCGGTATGGTAAACATCGAACAGCCCGATTCCCTGGAATAATTGAAACCAAAACTGGCCAAATTGGAATGCGTATTCCGTGTAAGGCGCTCCCTGCTTCAACACCGTGCCAATCACCGAGGCAATAGCAAGCACCGTCAGCAAGCTGACGGCAAAGCGCATGGAGCTTAGCAATTCGTAAAATTGTCGGCTTATGGGAATGGAAGCTTTTGACATCATGAAAATAAAATAGGAAACCTCTGAGTGGGTGGAGCGAACGATCCGAAGATAAGCCAAGGAACGGAGGCGTACGAGTAGGCGTAGCAGAGGTTACATGGAAAAAAGGGTGACTTCCGCCACCCTTTCCTTACACGCAATTACTTGTGTCAGTTCCAAGCGCCCAGCATAACGAATCCAGGCGCCCTTCAATTTAACGTAGGCCAGCGATGTACTCCGCCAGCGCCTTCATTTCCTGCTCGGAAAGCTTTGCCGCGACACCCCGCATCACCGCCGCATTACCACTAGCACGTTCGCCGCTACTGTAAGCCTTGAGCTGAGCCAAGGTGTAATCGGCATACTGGCCAGCCACTCGAGGAAACTGTGCGGGAATTCCAGCGCCGTTCGGGCCGTGGCATGCGGTGCACGCAGGCACACCTTTATCGGTATTGCCAGCGCGATAAAGTTTTTCCCCCTGCACGGCAAGCGTTTTATCCTTGGCGGCCTGCGGTTTCGGCGCCTGCTTCTCAAAATAGGCGCCGACGTTAGTCATATCCTGGGGAGAAAGCGCGGCGGCGAAACCTTGCATGACAGGGCTTTTACGTACGCCGGTCTTAAAGTAAGAAAGTTGGGTTGAAATATACGCGGCGCTTTGTCCGGCAAGACTCGGATTGGCCGGGCTTGCACTATTGCCATCAGCGCCATGACATGCCGCGCAGACCTGAGCAACAGTCTGCTGCCCCTTAGCGGGGTCCGCCTTAGCCGGTGACGAAGGCGCGTCAGCGGCGAAAATTGGGGCGCTCAGCATTATCAGCGTGAGGGCCAATCCTTGTTTCATGCAATGCTCCTATTGAGTTAGTATTCGCGATCACAAACCCGCGATGTTACCCGAATTCATGCCCTCCTCGCCAGCAAAACCCCGCCCTGCCGCAACACCGAAGCCGCTGGTCAACCCATTTCATGGGGCCACGTTTCTTACCACGGTTAACGATCCCAACCTCCTTCCCGAATCTTCAAGTCCAGAGGTGGCTTTCGTTGGCCGCTCTAACGCTGGGAAGTCGAGTGCGATAAACACGCTCTGCAATCGTAATAGACTGGCCTTCGTCAGCAAGACCCCGGGCCGAACCCAACACATCAATTACTTCAGCCTTGGCGTAAATGGATTCATGGTCGATCTTCCTGGATATGGATTCGCCAACGCCCCTATTGCAGTCAAACGCCACTGGGACGGACTAATCGGTACCTACTTACAAAATCGCGAACAGCTGCGAGGGCTAATATTAATCATGGACTCGCGCCATCCGTTAAAGGACTCGGACCATGAGTTACTCGCCTGGTTTACACCCGCAAATAAACCCGTCCATGTATTGCTGACCAAATGCGATAAGCTTTCTCGACAAATTAGGATTGAGACGCTACGCAAGGTCCGCGAAGAGCTTGCAAAATTGCCAATACAAACTTCTGCTCAATTGTTCTCCAGCCTCTCGCGGGAAGGATTAGAAGAAGCAATTGCCGCAATTTGGGAAATGCTAAAACAACAACCAAAATAAAAACCCCCGGCCAAAGGGGAAGACCGGGGGCTAAAGCCTTAATCAGCAGGATTAAGGCGCCCGCTCAGGGAGGAGAAGCGGGAGATGATGCGAACATCATCTGATAGGTTAGTTTTGTACTAGACAATAAAGTTCACCGATTTAAAATTTTTTTACCATCACACACAAGATGTGGCGTCGCAAACGCGTATCAAGCGGCGGGAGTTCGTCGCCTGCAATGCTGAGTCGCACTTGCGACACCCGCCCCACGACCGATGAAAATATTTGGTAAGTATCCACAGCGCCGTATGCGCAGAATGCGCCGGGATGAGTTTTCGAGACGCCTTATGGCTGAGTCGACCCTCTCCGCCGCCGATCTGATATACCCGGTCTTCCTGCTTGAAGGAGAAAATCGGATCGAGCCGGTGTCTTCGCTTCCCGGCATAAATCGCCAATCGTTGGATCATCTACTTGAGGAAGCGGAGCGTTGCGTTAGCTTGGGAATTCCTGCGATTGCACTCTTTCCCGTCATCTCACAGTCATTAAAAACACCGGGCGCGGAAGAAGCATTTAACGCAACGGGACTAATTCCAACTGCGGTGCGGGCGCTAAAAGCACGCTTCCCTACTCTCGGTTTGATTACAGACATCGCCCTGGATCCTTACACGAGCCACGGTCAGGACGGCCTAATTGATGAATCCGGCTACGTGCTTAACGACGCAACGATTGAAGTTCTCATCAAACAAGCGGTCACGCAGGCGGAAGCCGGCGTAGATATCGTTGCACCCTCGGACATGATGGATGGTCGAATCGGCGCGATACGCCATGCGCTTGATCAAGCCGGACATATTCATACGCGAATCCTGGCCTATTCCGCAAAATATGCATCGAAGTTCTATGGTCCCTTCCGAGATGCGGTCGGCTCCTCGGGGAACCTAGGTAAAAGCGACAAAAAAAATTACCAAATGGATCCCGCCAATAGTGACGAAGCGCTTTGGGAAGTTGGACTGGATCTGGAGGAAGGCGCGGACATGGTTATGGTTAAGCCTGGCATGCCATACCTCGACATCGTGCGGCGAGTTAAGGATGAATTCCGGGCGCCAACACTGGTTTACCAAGTCAGCGGCGAGTACGCCATGTTGAAAGCGGCGGCGCAGAATGGCTGGTTGGACGAGAAGGCCTGCGTGCTTGAATCGCTCTTGGCTTTCAAGCGCGCAGGAGCGGATGGAATATTGACCTACTTCGCGCTTGCGGTCGCCGCGTGGCTTAAGAAAGCCTCCGACTGAGTTGACTCATTCACCAGCTCGATCACCTGCGACAATCGAGCTCGCTCCACAGGACGCCCATCAGCACGATACTTCGGCGTAACGCGCAAATCATCCGTGTGGAATATGGTCAGAGTCGCGGTCACGCCCTCGAAATCAAGCGTTAGCGTAGGTAGCTCAAGCAATTGATTGCCCAGTCGAACACGTCGCATCCCGCTGTCATAGGGAATACGTTGGTTTAGCAGGAACATTTCCACGTCTTTAGCGGTGTCGCAAAATAAATGCAAATTTATGTCCGAGTAACGCCCAGCCGTGCCAGTTAGCACCGATCCGACTAAGTAGGGACTAAATTGCTCGAACCGCTCCATCAACCGAATGGCTTGGCTACGAAGATAAGTTAGCGCCTCATCGTGCTCCTGCCTGTGATAGAGCGCTTGATAAGTCCGCAAAGCCTCTTCGATTTCTCGATTGTCGGGCAAGAACTGCGTATCTGGAACCCCGGCCTGGCGAGCCGCCTTTTGTTTCGCCTGCGAATAATCCTGGACCCCACCCTCGGCCATCAACCGAGCCGCCAAGTACGCCAAGTGGCTACGCATCTGATTTCGCTTCGGTGTATCTCGCTTATTCATGGCTACCTCCTTGAACCTAGATTCCGCAGTGGAACGCATCCGAGTGTGCGTTTTTAGGGCTGTCTGGCTAGGCGCGACAACGCGGCATGGCCATTCCATGCAAGGCGGAGCAACAACGCCAGACAGCCCTAAAAACGTGCAATCGGATGTGTAGCGTGCTCACCCATTTGGTGAAGCGCAAAAGAATGAAAATGCTTGCATATACAATTCCTTTCCATAGGCAATAAGCGGTCAACTGCGGAATCTAGGTTAGATCATTACTGCACTCCAAGCTCTATAACCAACCGCCCTGACCTGCTAAAAAAGCTGATTCTTGATTTCCTCCTGCGGCCTACCGGACTCATCCGACTGCAGTCCTAACTCCGCGTCCTGGGCTCCAGGTAAAAATTCCTGATAGAAAAACTCCATGACGCCGTTTGCGTCGCGCAGCCCGGACTGAGCATTTATAGGCGCTGCGACGATGCCCTCTGGCGGAGTGAGCGGCGCTTCCGGCGCATTCTTCAGGACCTTACCCATATAACTCATCCAAATCGGCAACGCCGCTTGGCCACCGGTTTCACCGCTGCCCATGTCCTTAGGCGAATCGAATCCAATCCAGGACACAGCGACCAAAGTGGGGTGGAATCCCGCAAACCAAGCATCCACGTTGTCATTCGTTGTACCTGTCTTACCCGCCAAATCCTGACGGCCGAGGCCCATCGCTTTAGCCGCGGTGCCATATCTCACGACGTCTCGCATGAGGCTGCTCATAAGAAATGCATTACGTGGGTCGATTACACGTTCGGCATTTTGGCCAGCGGCTTCTGGCTTTACCTCCAAGACTGTGCCGCCACGGGCATCTACGACCTTTTCAATATAGTAAGGCTTGATGCGATAACCGCCATTAGCGAAGACCGCGTAACCACTTGCGATTTGTAGCGGCGTCGCTGATCCGACTCCTAAAGCCATGGAAAGATAAGGGGGATGCAACTTGGGATCGAAGCCGAAGCGGGTAATGTAATCTTGAGCATACGTAGGCCCTATGCCCTGCAAAATGCGTATGGAGACTAGATTCTTTGATTTCGCGAGCGCGGTGCGCAATCGCATGGGGCCTTCGTATTTCCCGTCGTAGTTCTTCGGCTCCCACGCTTCGCCACTACCTGTTTTAGCGGCATCCAGAAAAATCGGCGCGTCGTTTACAACAGTTGATGGCGTGTAACCCCTTTCCAGTGCGGCCGAATATATAAAGGGCTTGAAGCTTGACCCAGGCTGCCGCCATGCTTGAACAACGTGGTTAAACTTGCTTAGGTTGAAATCAAAGCCTCCGACAAGGGCTCGAATCGCGCCATCCGCCGGATCCAACGAAACCAACGCCGCCTCGATCGCGGGAAGCTGCAAAATTTGCCATTGCCCCTTCTCGCCCTTGATCACTCGAATAATGGAGCCACGCTTAATCCGCGTTGACTCCGTCGCCTTATCACCGAGCGAACGAGCCGCAAACTTCAGACCATCACCGGCAATGGTCGCCAATTCGCCCGCTTTTACATACACTTTGACGTCCTTGCCGCTAGCCTCCAACACAACTGCGGGAATCAGATCGGCGATCGTGTCCCGCTCCTGCAAAGCGTCTTCCAATACCTCGTCGCTTACGTCTCGGTCCTTACCTAAAGTCACATATCCTTCAGGGCCTCGATAACTATGGCGGCGATCGTACTCCATAACCCCTTTGCGCAACGCCATGTACGCCGCATCCTGATCAACTTTACGAATGGTGGTGTAAACGCGATAGCCACCCGTATATGCAGCGTCGCCAAATTGCTCAAACACAGCTTGGCGAGCCATCTCTGAAATATAGTCCCCTCGTATGACGGCAGATGCGTCCCGAGCGGTCGCGTATTTGAGTTGTTGCTTTGCTGCGACCTGGTATTGCTCCGAATCGAGAAAACCCAAATCGCGCATGCGACGCAGAACATATTGCTGACGCAATGTCGCCCGTTTTGGATTAACGATTGGGTTGAATCTTGAGGGCGCTTTCGGCAAACCCGCCAGCATCGCGGCCTCGGCAGGCGTCAAATCTTTAAGAGCCTTCCCAAAGTAGGTGTTCGCGGCGGCCGCAAACCCATAGGCGCGCTGTCCAAGAAAGATTTGATTGATGTAGAGCTCGAGGATCTGATCCTTCGAAAGATTTTGCTCGATTTTAAAAGCCAACAAAATTTCCGAAAGTTTTCTGGTAAAGGTTTTCTCGTTAGAAAGAAAAAAGTTCCGCGCGACCTGCATCGTTATCGTACTCGCACCCTCCTTTACTCCACCCGCAGTCAGGTTGGCCAACGCTGCCCGCGCCACCCCTTGATAATCAACCCCGCCATGGGAATAAAAACGCTCGTCTTCGGCCGCCAGAATCGCCTGCTTCATTACCTCTGGAACCTCGCCGATTTTCACTACCGCTCGCCGCTCTTCTCCGAATTCACCAATAAGCACGTTGTCGGCGCTATAAATTCGCAACGGAATTTTGGGCCGGTAGTCTGTAAGAACCTCCAAAGAAGGTAGCGTCGGGTAAATCAAGGCCACCGTAAGGGCCAAGACCCCCAGGAAGACGACGCCGATTGAGATAACAAATAAGACGGGATAAAACCACCAACGGGAAGAGAGAGAACGCATTGAGGAATGTCTGACACCAAGATGTGGTAGGCAATTATAACTGCCGGCCCTATTGATGGGAATTTTGAAAAAAGATTTTACAAAGCCAATACTTGTTGATAGGATTTAATGTAACTTATAAACGTTTGTGGTCATGGCCGAATGAGTGAATTCAACGAAAAACTATTTGCTTCGCTTGATTTCCTGAAGCCCAAGGATCCCCCCCTTATTGGCCTCGACATAAGTGCGTCGGCGGTCAAAATGGTCGAGATAGAGGCCGCAGGAAAAGGCGCATATCGGGTGGAACGTTACGTCATCGAACCCTTACCTAAGGATTCGGTGGTCGACGGAAACATCGCGAATTTCGACGCCGTGTCGGAAGCCCTTAAAGTGTGCTGGAAGCGCATGGGCACCCGAATCAAAAACGTTGCGATGGCGCTGCCGACCGCAGCAGTTATCAGCAAAAAAGTCATCCTAGCTGGCAATCAGCGGGAAGACGACATGGAATTGCAAGTCCAAAGCGAAGCCAATCAATATATTCCCTTTACCTTGGAAGAAGTGAACCTGGATTTCCAGGTTCTCGGGCCAGCGCCGAACTCCGCAGAAGATGTTGAAGTTTTGATCGCCGCTTCTCGGAAGGAAAAAATTGAGGATCGAGTAGCGATTGCGCAATCGGCCGGATTGAAGGTCGTAGTGATGGACGTCGAATCCTATGCAGCCCAAGGCGCCTTTGAATTGATTCAAGGGCAACTGCGCGACACTAGCGACAATCCGGTGTATGCGATTGTGGATGTTGGCTCCACCATGATGCGGCTGACATTACTCAATAAAGATCAAGCCATTTATGTCCGCGAACAACACGTTGGCGGCAATCACCTGACCCAAGACATTTCCAGCCACTATGGCATGGCGTACGAGGAAGCGGAAAACGCCAAGCGAAATGGCAATCTACCAGAAACCTATTACACGGACGTCTTGCAACCGTTCGTCGAAAAGCTATCACTGGAAGTGTCCCGGGCATTGCAGTTTTTCTTCACCTCGACTCATTTCAATAAAGTCGATCATGTAATTCTCAGCGGCGGCTGCGCCTTGCTGTCTGGCCTGGAAGAGCGAATAGCTGCTCAAACTCAGACTCATTGCATAATCGCCAATCCATTCTCCAATATGGCGCTTTCTCAGCGGATAAAACCACGGCAGCTAACTCAAGATGCTCCGGCGCTGATGGTTGCCTGCGGCCTTGCGATGCGGAGGTTTGAAGAATGATACGCATCAATCTGCTACCTCATCGCGAGATGAGGCGCGCTGCGCGCCAGCGGCAATTCGCCATCATGGCAGGCTTCACTGGCGCAATTGGCTTAACCATCGCGTTGCTGGTGCACTTCATCAATGTCAACCGTATTGATGACCAGCAAAATCGCAATCAGTTCCTTACCACCGAAATTAAAAAGCTCGATATTCAGATTGATGAGATCAAGAAGCTCAAAGAGCAGACTCAGGATCTCCTCTCTCGGAAACAGGTGGTGGAAAGTCTTCAGACAAATCGAAATGAAGCCGTCTATCTGCTTGACCAATTACTCAGACAGCTGCCTGACGGAACTTATCTGAAGAGCGTTAAGCAAACCGGGGATAAAGTTAACCTCACCGGCTACGCCCAATCGAATGCTAGGGTGTCCACATTAATGCGCAATCTGGCCTCATCGCCGTGGCTGGAGTCGCCAGAACTGGTCGAGATCAAAGCTGCAACCATAAATAATGTTCGGGCAAACGAATTTAGCTTGAACGTGAAGATCAAGCGCCAGAAGCCAGAAGAACAATCCGGTCCGAAGCCTAAGGATAATCCGAAGCCGAAGGATAAACAGGTATGACGCTCGACGAACTACGCCAACTCAACTATCGAGATGCCGGTAGCTGGCCCCTGCCAGTCAAGGCTGTCGCATTACTCCTTCTTCTTGTCGCCATGCTCGTGGCGGCCTACTTTCTGGACTGGAGCGCTCAATTAGAAGAGCTCGACGCAGCCACCCAGAAAGAAGTCCAGCTTAAGCAAGAGTTTCTGGACAAGAAAAAGCAGGCGGTAAATCTAGAGCTTTACCGCAAGCAACTCGCCGAAATCGAACAGTCTTTTGGAGCGCTGCTCAAGCAGTTGCCGAACAAATCCGAAATGGATGCGTTACTTACCGATATTAACCAAGCGGGACTTGGGCGCGGACTCCAGTTCGAACTCTTTAAACCAGCAGCCCAGGAAAACCGCACAGAGTATTACGCGGAGTTGCCGGTCACCATTAAGGTAAGCGGCACCTATCACGACCTAGGCGCATTCACCAGCGATATCGCCAAATTGCCTCGAATTGTTTTGCTCCAAGATATCAGCATAGGCGCAAGCAAGGATGCGAACCTGGTAATGGATGCCGTCGCGAAGACTTATCGTTATCTGGATGAAGAAGAAGCAGCGGCGCAAAAGAAAGCTGCAAAGGATAAGGCATCTAAGGAAAGGGGCAAGAAATGATTAGGCCCACCGCGATATTCGCGCTTTGCATGACCTTGTTGGGATGTAGCGGAGAGCGCTTCCAGGATCTGCAGGAGTTCATGCGAGAGGCGGAAGCCAATATGCCGCGCAAAATTGAACCTCTGCCGGAAGTAAAAACCTACGCGCCCTTCGAATATGCGGCATTCGACCAGCCCGATCCCTTCCGGCCACGCAAACTTACTCCGACCAAGAGCGACGGGGGTATGCAACCCGACCTAAACCGTCGCAAGGAAGTTCTAGAATCTTATCCTCTTGAAAGTCTCAAGATGGTGGGCACACTGCAACAAAATAAAGATATTTATGCCCTGATCAAGGCGGATAACACGGTTTACCGCGTGAGAAAGGGAAATTATATGGGGCAAAATTTCGGTCAAATTACAGATATCGGGGATGCCGAAATCAAGCTTAAGGAAATTGTGCAGGATGCAGCCGGTGACTGGACAGAGCGGGTGAGCTCTTTGCAGCTCACCGAAGAGGCCGATAAGAAATAAAGTGAGGGCAACGATGAGAACGAAGACAATACCCGCAGGACGGGCGAATCTGCTCCGCTGGATGACCGTAGGCATATTTGGTTTAGCCTGCGCCATTGGACTGCCTCGCGCATCACAGGCGCAGGCGGATGTTCCGCAAAACGGAGTGGAGGCAATTAACGTCTCCTCTTCCGCGGACGGGAAAGTTCTGGTCAAGGTTTCATTAAAGCAAGCGCTAAGCGCGCCGCCAGCCAGCTTCGCGGTTGAGAATCCGCCACGGATCGCGTTAGACCTACCCAATACAGCCAATAATTTAGGCAAGAATTCGCTCGAAGTTAGCGAAGGAGATTTGCGTACGATGAGTGTTGTTCAGGCCGGCAGCCGAACCCGGCTGGTCATGAATCTCAACAAACCTCTTTCATACGACACAAAATTAGAGGGCAAAGAACTCCATATCACCCTGCAAGGCAGCCAGACCGTCGCCGCCAGCGGCGCGACATCCCGGTTCGCCGAAGCAAAGCCTGCGGCTCAAACACATGGTTTGCGGGACGTGGATTTCCGTCGAGGCAACAATGGCGAAGGTCGGGTGGTTGTTGATATGTCCGATAGCGGAACCGGCATCGACATTCGCCGCCAAGGCTCCCGATTAATTGTTGATTTCATTAACACGAACGTTCCCCGAAATCTGGAAAGACGCCTGGACGTCGCGGATTTTGGAACGCCGGTGAAACTAATCGATACGCTGGGCCAAGGCAACAACGTACGAATGGTCATCGAACCCGAAGGTCTGTGGGAGCACTCGGCTTATCAAACCGATACACGCTTCATCGTCGAAGTGAAACAAATACGCGAAGACCCGAATAAGCTGGTGCAAGGCTCGCAGCCCGGCTACAGCGGGGAGAAACTATCACTGAACTTCCAGAACGTTGAAATTCGCTCTGTACTGCAAGTTATTGCCGACTTCACAGGCCTTAACATCATCACCAGCGATACAGTGCAAGGTAACTTAACCCTCCGGTTGAAGGACGTACCCTGGGATCAAGCCTTAGACATCATTCTGAAGAGCAAGTCCCTGGACAAACGGAAGAGCGGGAATGTCGTCTTGATCGCCCCGAAAGACGAGCTCGCCGCTCGGGAAAAGCTTGAGCTTGAATCCAAGCAACAGATCAACGACCTTGAGCCGCTAAACACCGAAACCTTTAGGCTGAAGTACCAAAAAGCTGAGAATCTTAAGAAGATTTTCGATGGCGGTGGCGGCGGTGGTGGTGACGGTGGGCGAAAGATATTGTCCAAACGCGGTAGCGCAGTGCTTGACCCGCGGACAAACACACTCTTCGTGCAAGACACGCCCGGGCGACTGGAAGAGATTCGTAGACTGATCGGGGAAATTGACGTGCCGTCACGGCAGGTTCTGATTGAAGCCCGGATCGTAATCGCGGACGATAAGTTTAGCCGTCAGTTAGGCGCTCGGTTCGGCGTGCAAGGTCCCGGCAAAACCAGCAACCAACAATTAGGGTATGGCAGCACCTTAAGTGACACGACGGTGCATGCTGGCGTGCCGCTCACGGGAAGCCCTGCCGCTAACGCGCTCAATAATAATGTCAGCCTCCCCGTCGTAGGCGCCGCAGGAACAATAGCCCTAACGCTATTCCGCGCCGCGAGCAACGACCTGATCAATATTGAACTGTCTGCGCTTGAAACCGACAACCGCGGCAAGGTAATTTCAAGCCCACGGGTCATCACAGCCGACCAGCAGGAAGCGTTTATCGAGCAGGGAACTGAGATCCCCTTCTTGCAAGCCTCTTCAAGCGGCGCAACTAACGTGGCTTTCAAACCCGCTGTGTTGAGCCTGAAGGTAAAGCCGCAGATCACTCCTGACGACAAGATCATCATGGATCTGGAAGTCAAGAAAGATTCCGTTGGCGTGATCTTCGCCGGCATCCCCTCTATCGATACCAAGAAAGTAAACACGCAGATCTTGGTTGAAAATGGCGAAACAGCCGTGTTGGGCGGGATTTACGAGCAAACGACCCGAAATGACGATACCAAGGTGCCATTACTTGGCGACATTCCGATCCTCGGACATTTGTTCAAACAAACCACTCGGCGGGACGATAAGACCGAACTGCTGATATTCATAACGCCAAAAATCATCAAAGAAGGCGTAGCCATCCGTTAAACCAATGCCCGGCCTAGCGCCGGGCATTTCTTCCCAAGACCTTATGCAGCCATCGTTCGGCAATCTTTTTCTTGTCGGCATGATGGGCGCCGGCAAGACCACCATCGGCAAAGCGTTGGCGAAAAAGTTAGATCGAACTTTTTTGGATACAGATCAAGAAATCGTTCGACGCACCGGCGTTGCCATCCCCGTAATTTTCGACATCGAAGGTGAAGCAGGCTTTCGCACCCGAGAGCGCGCGATGCTGGAAGAACTCTCCAAAATGGAGAGCATTGTGCTCGCCACTGGTGGCGGAATCGTTCTACAAGAGGAAAATCGGCAGACGCTAAGATCGTTCGGAACTGTTATCTATCTCCGTGCGAGCGTTGACGATCTCTGGCGGCGAACACGTCACGATCGTAATCGACCGCTGCTACAAACAATCGATCCTCAAGAAACCATTCGCAACCTGTACGAGCAACGTGACCCCCTTTACCTGGAAGTGGCGCATGTTACCGTGGACACTAGCAGCCAAAGCGTGCCGCAGCTGATTTCGGTCCTGCTACAAAAACTCACCAGCTTTTCGGACGATACGCTTTGATGCTAGAGTGGAAGCAATCCATCTCGTAAAGTCCGTAGCTATAGGCTCGGACTTTTGTCGCACAGCATCTGAACGTGAAACCCCTACTCCATGCAAACTGTTGATGTCTCCCTCGCTGATCGTAGCTATCCGATTCATATTGGTTCCGACTTACTCTCCAGAATAGACCTTCTCCTACCGCATCTAGTGCGCCCGAAGGCGGCCATAGTCACCAATACAACTGTCGCGCCCCTTTATCTTGAAGGTGTGGTGACACGATTGCGTAGCGAGGGCATTGAAACCATATCGGTCATCCTCCCGGACGGAGAGCAATATAAGACTTGGCAAACACTGAATCTAATTTTCGATGCGCTCCTTGCCAACCACTGCGAGCGCAGTACGACATTGATAGCCCTTGGGGGTGGAGTAGTGGGCGATATGACTGGTTTCGCCGCCGCCACGTATCAGCGCGGCATGCCCTTCATTCAGATTCCGACTACGCTACTGGCTCAAGTGGACTCCTCTGTTGGCGGCAAAACTGCGGTAAATCATCCCCTCGGCAAAAATATGATCGGCGCCTTTTATCAACCAAAGTTGGTCATCGCCGACACGACGAGCCTCGTTAGCCTGCCTGACCGTGAGCTTTCGGCCGGTATTGCAGAAATCATCAAGTACGGCCTCATTCGAGACCTTCCTTTCCTCGAATGGTTGGAAGCGAACATGGAAGCGCTTATTCAGCGTGATGCGACCGCCCTGGAGTACGCCATTGCCCGCTCTTGCATTAACAAGGCTGAAGTCGTAACGGCAGACGAACGTGAAAGCGGCGAGCGTGCAATCCTTAATTTTGGCCACACTTTCGGTCACGCCATCGAAGCAGCGCTCGGATTCGGCGCTTGGTTACACGGCGAAGCGGTGGCGGTCGGTATGTTGTTAGCGACTGACCTATCCATTCGCCTAGGATTAATGCCTTCCGGCGCAACAGAGCGCGTGGCAAATTTACTGAGACGGGCCAAATTGCCAGTAACCATGCCCGCAATCTCCGCAGATCAATTCATTTCGCTTATGGCTCATGACAAGAAAGTGGATGCAGGCAAAATCAGATTCGTTTTATTGGGCAAGATCGGCCAAGCCTTTCTAAGCGACCGCGTTCCCGAAAACATCCTGCGTGACGTACTTACCCAGCCTGCCATCCATGCCTGATCTAGCCACTTACGCATCCAATCCGGATACTTCACGAGGGCGCCGTCATAACGAAGACAAGGCGATTGGACGCACCGAATTCCAGCGTGATCGCGACCGAATCATCCATTCCGCAGCGTTCCGACGATTAGAGTACAAAACGCAGGTTTTCGTTAACCACGAAGGCGATCTCTTCCGAACTCGTTTAACCCACTCCATTGAAGTCGCTCAAATAGGCCGATCCATCGCCAGAAGCCTTGGCCTCAACGAAGACCTAACCGAAGCAATCGCATTAGCTCACGATCTTGGTCACACGCCGTTTGGCCATGCGGGGCAGGACGCCCTGAATAAATGCATGCATGAGCATGGCGGGTTCGAACACAATTTACAGTCTCTCCGAGTAGTCGATATGTTGGAGCATCGCTATGCGAGTTTCGACGGTTTAAATCTGTGTTTTGAAACACGCGAAGGCATTCTGAAACACTGTTCTCGCAAAAACGCCGAAACG
>DATLHW010000102.1:0-4628 GCA_035539675.1 Burkholderiales bacterium
GAGGGTGACGGCGGAGCCCATTTCAAGCATTTCCCCCTCTCCCCTCAAGGGAGAGGGGGATGTCCTGGGGGGGCTAAACCAAGTGGATGCTGTTGAGCAAAGAAATCCCCTCCGCATCCTCTATGTAGGCCGCCTCGTCTACTTAAAAGGCGTCCACTTGGCATTACCCGCCTTCGCTCATTTGTATAAACAAAACCCAGACGCGCGTCTAACCATCGTCGGCAGCGGTCCCGAAGAGCAACGCTTAAAGCGCCTTGCTAGCGATCTCGGAATCGATCACGCCATCGAATGGCGATCATGGCTCACTCAGCGCGAGGTAATGCAGGTATATCCCCAACACGATGTCTTCCTGTTCCCTAGCTTGCACGACTCCAGCGGCAATGCTGTCCTGGAAGCGCTCTCATTCGGTTTGCCGGTGGTATGCCTGAACCTCGGCGGCCCAGGCGTTCTCGTGGACGATAGCTGCGGCTTTCGAGTGTCAGGCCCTGACGAACAATCGGTGATTAACGAACTCGGCCGCTCGATGATTACGCTTGCCGAAGACGAACCGCTTCGCCGAAAAATGAGTATTTCAGCATTTGCTCGTGCTAACGAACATTTTTCGTGGTCCAAACAAACAGAGCGGATGTGTGGAATTTATACATCCCTAGAGCGGATTTCGACTTAATGTACGGGTGCGTTGAGACCAAATACGGATGCCCGCTAGGCGTCGTGACGCGGCGAATAGTTGTTCTATTCGCAAGGAGCGCAACAACGCGGGGGCCGCATTTGGTCTCAACCCGAAGGGACGAGCTTCCTTGGGACGCATTGCGTCGTTGCTCGTCGCTTGTTTGGACTGGCCAAACGGCGCTCCTCACGCCTAGCACTGCATCCCAAGGAAGCTCGTCGCACCCGTACATTAAGTCGAAATCCGCTCTAGGCGTAGGAGCGAGCTTGCTCGCGACCAACGTTTGATTAGGCAGCATGAAATCATGAACTACAAAAAACTTCTCTTCATGGCGATTTTCGCCATGCCACTAACCAGCTCATTGGCTGCCACGCTATACGTTGATCCCAATAATTCCCGCGCGACTGACAGCGGAGCAGGCGAGGCGTCGAAGCCCTATAAAAGCCTGGAGTATGCGACGCGTCAACTGGCGGCGGGCGACACGTTAATCCTTGCGCCCGGCATCTACCGAGAATCCATCGATTTACAGCAAGCGCCCAAGCTGCGCGGCGCGGATGAAGGCAAGCTGACCCGAATCGAGGCCGCTCCTGGAGCCAAGGTGTTAATTAAAGGTTCCGATGCGGTGACGGGTTGGGAGCGAGTAGAAAAAGGCGTTTTCGTAAAGCGCAATTGGTCGGCGAATTCCCAGCAAGTGTTTGTCGATGGCGTCGCTTTGAAACAGATAGGCGGCACAATTCTGAACGGCTTTCCTGCACGGCCTGGGCATCCGATGGCGAAGCTGCACATGTCCAATGGCGGCATATGGCCGGGAAGAATTCCGGGTGGCCTGGATGAAATGACAGATAACAGTTTCTTCTACGATGCGAAGGCGCAAAGTTTATACGTCAAGATTCCAGAAGAATCCCTAAATAGCCGTTTGGTGGAAGCGAGTGTTCGACCGTATCTACTCACTGGCCAAGCCGTTCGTAACCTGCGCGTGAGCAATCTCCGCTTTGCCCATGCAAACACCACGTCCGTAAGCCAAGCTGGCGCAATCTCACTCACTGGCGATAACTTGTTCCTGGATCGCATCGAGTTGACCCACGTGGATGGTAATGGATTCGACATTACCGGCAACGACAACACCGTCAGCAACAGCGTCGCCAATTACTGCGGACAAACAGGCATGAAAGTGCGCGGCAAAAACGCCCGCGTGCTCAATAACGAAACCAGCTACAACAACACACGCGGCTTCAACAAATGGTGGGAAGCGGGCGGCGCGAAGTTCGTCGGCGCTGGCGGTTTACAGGATTCGGAAGTCGCCGGCCATCGGGCGTACTTCAACAACGGAGACGGCATCTGGTTCGATTGGAAAAATCGCAACAACAAAATCCACGACAACATCGCCGCATACAACACCGGCATGGGAATCCAGTACGAGTCGAGCCAGTCGGCGCGGATTTACAACAATTACGTATTCGCCAACAAGCAGCGCGGCATCTATTTGCCCAACAGCTCCAAGTCGTTTGTTGCGCACAACTTGGTCGTCGCCAATGGCATGGAAGGCATCGTCATTATCGACGAGGCGCGCAACAACCCCGAGCGAGCGCCGGTGGAGAATCGCGTGATCGGCAACATCATCGCCTGGAACGGTAAGACCGCAATCGTTTTGCCGAATGATATTTTAGACAACGTATCCGATGCGAATCTGCTGGTCGATATGAAGCGTCCAACGTTTTCCATGGGATGGGGCAGCCGCGAACGTCCGATCGTTCAAGGATTGACGGCATGGGGAGCAATGTCGGGACAGGACAAACAATCGTGGCACAAGGACATCGCCATTCCCCCTCAATTGGCTGCCGAATTACAAGCGCGAAAACTGACGCCCGATTGGTCCGCCCTGCGTGAACTCGCAAGCGAATTGCGTATTCCGAGCGATCGGAGCTTCGCTGAATCCAAACGAGAGAATCGCGCGACGCCGGGGCCGCAGTCATGAAAAAGCTACGCGTACTGGTTGCACATTGCCGTTACCAACACCGAGGCGGCGAGGATTCCGTCGCCGAGGCTGAAATAGAAATGCTGGAGCAGCGCGGTCACGCGGTGCATACGCTTTTTCGTGACAACGATGAAATCGCTTCCCTAAGCGCCGCGAATATCGTGGCGCAAACCTTATGGTCGAAGCGGACTTCGCGCGAACTGGAGAGCGCTGTGCAAACGTTCCGGCCGGACGTTATTCACGTCCACAACACTTTTCCCCTGTTATCGCCTTCACTGTACTGGGCGGCAGCAAAAGCGGGCGTCCCAGTCGTGCAGACCTTGCATAACTTTCGCCTGCTTTGCGCGCAAGCCATGCTGCTGCGCGAAGACAAGGTATGCGAGAAATGCCTGGGCGGCATTCCTTGGCGCGGCGTCGTGAATAAATGCTATCGCGGCTCAGCGGCGCAATCCGCCGTGCTGGTCAGCGCAATCGGATTGCATCGCATGTTGGGCACGTATCGGGACAAGGTCACGCGATATATCGCCCTCAACGAATTCTGTCGCAAAAAATTTATCGCGGGTGGCTTGCCGGCGGAGAAGATTCTGGTCAAGCCGAACTTCGTTGATATACCCAATCAGTTGACGAACGAACGGCGAGGCGGTTTGTTTGTCGGGCGTTTATCCCCAGAGAAGGGCTTGGATGTTTTGGCCAAGGCCATGCGCGCAGCTGCAAGCGAGATCGATGTCATCGGTGTGGGCCCTGGGCAATCGAGTCTGGAATGCCAGTATGGAATCCGCCTGCTGGGATGGTTGGAGCAAAGCGACATCCATGCTCGCATGCGAAGCGCGGCGTATCTCATTATGCCGAGCATCTGGTACGAAAATTTTCCCCGCACGCTAGTCGAAGCATTCGCGTGCGGCTTGCCCGTCATCGGCAGCCGTTTGGGCGCTTTGGGCGAACTGATCGAGGACGGCCGCACAGGTCTTTTGTTCGAACCCGGTTCCGCACGAGACCTTGCACAGAAGATCACATGGGCGGCGTCGCATCCCGAAGAAATGAAGACCATGGGCCGCAACGCCCGAACGGAATACGAAGCCAAGTACACGCCAGACAAAAACTATCGGCAGTTGATGACCATCTATAACGACGCGATCGCCGCCAACACGAATAAAGAGGCCGCATGATGAGTAACGCAGAACAACGAACGGACGCATTGATTCTGGATTGCAATATCGACGCGTTAACGTGGGACGAAGCAGTTGATCGCCTGACCGTGTGGGCAGCCAAACGCGAGTCGCGTTACGTCTGTATTTGCAATGTGCATTCGATCGTGACTGCAAGACGCCGAATGGAATTCCGACAGGTCGTGAATCAGGCCGATATGGCGACTTGCGACGGCATGCCGCTCGCGTGGTATCTAAGACGTAACGGTTACCCACGGCAACAGCGCATCAATGGACCGGATCTCATGTGGAAATGCTGCGAACGCGCCCAAGCGGATGGCATTCCGATTTTCTTGTACGGCGCGACGGACGAGACTTTGCTGAAACTGACGCGTCGATTGCGGCAGGTGTTTCCGCGCTTACGTTTGGCGGGTGTTTATTCGCCGCCGTTTCGGGAGCTGACGGTGGATGAAGAGGAGGGCGTTATATCCTTGATCAATGATTCGGGGGCCGGTTTCGTGTTTATCAGCCTTGGTTGTCCTAAACAGGAACTGTGGATGGCGCGGCAGCGCGGCAAGTTGCCGGCTGTCATGGTTGGCGTGGGGGCTGCGTTCGACTATCACGCTGGCGTGGTGAAACGTGCTCCGGGGTGGATGCAAAATCGCGGGCTGGAGTGGCTGTACCGGCTTATGTCTGAACCACGTCGGTTGTGGCGTCGGTATCTCACGACTAATAGCTTGTTTGTTTATTATCTTTTCAGGCAGCGGATGAGAGCGGGGAAGCCGGGAGAGAGGAGTTATTAGGGAAGTTACTGCGTTTGCCTGCTTGCTGGTCCACAGAT
>DATLHW010000103.1:0-10278 GCA_035539675.1 Burkholderiales bacterium
GCGTGCAAGCGCAAACGCGCCCTGCAAGGGTACGAATAGGCGTAGCCGGGGTTTCGGGAAGCATGCTTCCCGCCGGCGAAGCGGTTTGCGTGTGCAAACGCAAACGCGCCCTGCAAGGGCGTTGAGCATCGCAGGCTTGATATCGGGCTGCGCAGTAGGTTTCGAAAGAAGTCTATTACCGCGGACTTCACGCGAATGCATGCTCATACCTTTTATGCGTGCTACCCCCGCGAAGTGATCTAATCGGGAACGCGAAAGGGCCTCAGCAAGCCAAGTATGCAGATTGTTTAGACATCCCTCCACGACGCGAGTAGGATTGCCTTCGACGCTATCATGCCGCTTCCAACCTGTTTGGAGTTCGACAGCAACAAGTTTGTTCGATGGCGACGCCGGTGACATTTGGTCTTATGATTATCGCCTAAGAGAACGCGTCCATACCTTAGCACTTCGTGATAGTTAAACGCCGTCGATTGGATGTATTGAATATCGATGGAGCAAATAACTTAGGACTTACGCAAAAGCGTCCCGGCAACGCGCGCCGACGCAGAAAGTACGGAGCTGTACGGCAAGGCGGCGCAACACCGCTGGGGCGTTTTTGCGTAAGTCCGATAACTCATCCCTCATTCAGAAGAGGGAAAGGGGGGCAAATGAAGCTGAGAGC
Organism: Burkholderiales bacterium; assembly: GCA_035539675.1. Classification (GTDB taxonomy): domain Bacteria; phylum Pseudomonadota; class Gammaproteobacteria; order Burkholderiales; family DATLHW01; genus DATLHW01. Next base: position 662 of record DATLHW010000103.1, read on the forward strand.
TGGCATTTTTGTTGCTTTGCTGTTTGCGGCATTTGGAGTAAGCGTCCAGGCGGCGGAGTTGACAGTCGCAGCATTCCCGGCAGTCGATAAAATCGTCCAAGGCGCTATTCCTCTCTGGAAAAAGAAGCATCCGGATGTTGATATCAAGATTGTGAGCCGGGAATATGCAGACCACCATAACGCGATCACCCTGGCGTTAGCGACCGGCTCCAACGTTCCCGATGTCACGGTGGTGGAGGTTGGCTTCGTCGCTCGCTTCGCGGAAGGCGGCGGACTCGAGGATCTCTCCAAACCGCCTTACAACGCGGGGCAATATTTAAACAAGTTCGCTCCCTACAGCGTGGGTCAGGCCGTGACCGCCAGCGGGGTTATCGCCGTGATCCCGACGGACATTGGCCCCGGCACCCTTTTCTACCGCAAAGACATTCTTCAAAAAGCCGGGGTCAGCGAAGCGGACATGACGAAGTCATGGGAATCGTATATAGCCGCCGGTTCAGAAATAAAAGCCGCGACCGGCGCCTATTTGATGGCGCATGCCCGCGACCTCAAGGACATCGCGATCCGCTCCAATCTGAAGGACGGCGAAGGGATTTACTTCGATAAAGACAACAAAGTTCTGGTGGAAAACGCCCGCTTTTATCGCGCGTTCGAACTCGCAAAAACGGTGCGTAGCGCCAAACTGGATGCGAAAATCGGCGCGTGGTCCAACGAATGGTCCGAAGGGTTCAAGCGCGGAACCGTCGCCACTCAAATGATGGGCGCATGGTTGGGCGGGCATCTCGCCAACTGGCTGGCCCCGAATACCAAAGGACTATGGCGCGCCGCCAACCTCCCGGATGGCGCTTTCGCTTCTTGGGGCGGCTCATTCTATGCGATTCCCAAGGGTGGCAAAAATAAGGAGTTGGCCTGGGAGTTCATCAAGCTGATGACGCTCTCGAAGGAAATTCAACTGGCCGCCTTCAAAAGCCAGGACGCATTTCCTGCTCTCCTGGAAGTGCAAAACGACCCTTTTTTCGAACAGCCCATCGAATTTCTTAACGGCCAGACGCCGCGCGCCATGTGGCGTGACGCAGCGAACCGCATCCGAGCAATCGACGTGAACAAATACGATGCGATCGCCGGCGAAATCATCAATTCCGAACTCGACAAAGTGCTGGACCAAGGCAAGGACATTAAAGCCGCATTGGCTGACGCCAAGGCGTTGATCGAGCGCAGAGCACGACGATAGCGCGCAATGCAGTAATTAGGACTTACGCACGACTTCCCAGTTAAAGAGGCGAACGCCGCTGGGACAATTTGCGTAAGCCCTAACGAAGTGGCGAATACGGGTGCGGGGGACCACGGCGTTCCCCGTTTTCTGCCATGTAGTCCGGAGGTGTCTTGGCGATTCCGACTTTACCAAGATCTGGCGAACCCAGCCCTTCCGCCATTAAAACGATCGACTTCGATACGGCGCACCGCCGTTCGCAGAGTTGGACGCCTTACCTTTTCCTCAGCCCGTTCATTTTTCTCTTCGCGATTTTCGGGCTATTTCCGCTCTTATTCTCGTTATATCTCGCCTTTCAAAGCTGGGAGCCGACAAGCGGCCTGGCCAACATGAAGTTCGTCGGTTTCGAAAATTTTCAGTTCGTTCTTACCGACCCATGGTATTGGGCATCGCTATGGAATACGTTTTGGTTGGCGGTCGTATCCGGCGTTCCGCAGCACCTCGTCGCGATTCCGTTGGCCTACTTCATTCAAACCTCATTCACACGTTGGCGTAATGGGATTGTGGGCCTCTATTTCCTGCCGTATATCACGTCCACCGTGGCCATTGTCTTGATGTTCAGCACTCTATTCTCCACGGACTACGGTTTTATCAATATCGTCTTGAACAAGTTGGCTACCGTTCCCGTGATCGGCGTTCTGTTTCCGGCCGAAAAAATCGATTGGCTCAATCGCGCCGAATACATCAAGCCAGCCGTCGCCCTCGTTATCTTTTGGCGCTACGTCGGCTTCAATACCGTGCTTTATCTCGCCGCATTGCAGTCCATCCCAAAGGAGCTTTACGAAGCCGCCATGATGGACGGCGCTACGAAATGGCAACAATTCCGCTACGTAACCTTACCGCTGTTACGCCCAATGATAATGCTCGCCGTAACGCTTTCCGTGATTGGCGGTATGCAACTATTCGAGGAGCCGTTCATCCTGACCTCCGGACGCGGCGGCACCGATCAATCCGCGATGACCACGGCGGTTTACATGTACCGCACCGCCTTCGAGTTCAATGAACTCGGCACCGCCAGCGCTATTTCCTGGTCGTTGTTTGTCATCATAGCGGCGTTGATTTGGCTCTCCAGAAAACTGTTGTCACGCGACGGCGCGACCAATGCCTCGGCGGGAGCGGCGTAATGAATCGCAAACCGAACACCGCTCCGCTCTTCGCCTACCTTATCGTCGGCGTGGGCGCGATCCTCATGCTGGCGCCGTTCTATTTCATGTTCGTATTCGCCACGCACACCAGGGCGGAAATATTTCAACTGCCGCCGCCCATTTGGTTTGGAAACGACTTCCTCACCAACATGAATATCCTGCTGGAGCGCGCGCCATTCTGGCGCAATCTGGCGATCAGTCTGTATGTCGCGGTGATGGGCACGGCGCTGACGCTTTTATTCTGCTCAATTGGCGGATACGCCTTCGCCATGTACGAGTTCAAATACAAGAAAGCGTTATTCGCCCTGGTCATCGGCACCATGGTGTTCCCGCCCTTTCTGGGCATGATCCCGACCTTCATGATTATTAACGCCCTTCATTGGTTCGATCAGCCACGCGCGCTTTACATCCCGGGAGCCGCAAGCGGATTTGGAATTTTTCTGATGCGCCAATACATTTCGTCCGCAATTTCCAAGGAGTTGCTGGATGCTGCGCGAATCGATGGATGTAGCGAATTTCGAATCTATTGGAACATCGTGCTGCCTTTGATCGGTCCCGCATTAGGCACGCTTGGTTTGGTCGCCTTCGTTGGTTCCTGGAACCAATTGATCGGTCCGCTCATCGTGATGCATTCGATGGAAATGTTCACGGCGCCGCTTGCCTTACGCGCCATACAAAGTCCGGTCAATACCGAGTGGGGCGCCGTAATGGCGGGAACCGCCTTGAGCGTAGCGCCGTTACTGGTGATGTTTACATTCGCGTCGCGGCGGCTGATCGAAGGCCTCACCACGGGCGCGGTAAAACGATAAATGCACAAAGCATAAGGACAAGAAAGACCTATGGCTGACATCCAATTTCCCAAAGACTTTATTTGGGGCGTCGCTACCAGCGCCTATCAAATCGAAGGGGCCGTGTCGGTTGACGGGCGCGGGCAATCGATCTGGGACACCTTTTGTCGTATGCCCGGCGCTATTTCCGACGGCTCCAACGGCGATGTCGCGTGCGATCATTATTCCCGCCTTGAAGAAGACCTCGATCTGATAGCGGCGATCGGTTTACACGCCTATCGTTTTTCCATCGCTTGGCCAAGAGTGCAACCAAAGGGCAAAGGACCATACAACCCCAAGGGGCTCGACTTTTACGAACGGCTCGTGGATGGTTTACTTAAGCGGAACATCACGCCGTTTCTCACCCTTTACCACTGGGACCTTCCACAGGCGCTGCAAGACCAGGGAGGTTGGGCCAATCGCGACACGGCGTCCTATTTCGCCGATTACGCCGCCAAAATCGCACAACGCCTTGGCGATCGAACGCCCTTCTTCGCCACCCATAACGAACCCTGGGTGGTCGCCACGCTTGGCTACCATATTGGCAATTTCGCGCCAGGCATCAAGGACCTCAAGCAAGCTGTTCAGGCGTCGCACCACTTGCTGTTAGCGCACGGTTTGGCGGTCAATGCGATTCGCGCATCCGCCAAAAATGTTCAATGCGGCATTGTTCTTAATCAAGCCCCCATTCACCCGCGATCCAACAGCGCCGAAGATTTGGCTTCGGCGCAATTCGAGGATGGCACATTCGTGCGTTGGTACATGGACCCCTTGTTTCGCGGGGAGTATCCCGCCGACATCATCCAGTATCTCGGCGACAGTGCTCCCTTGGTGCAGCCCGGCGATTTCAAAACCATAACCACCCCGCTGGATTTCCTTGGCATCAACTACTACACGCGAATTTGCGCTGGCGCCGGAGACGCATCCACTCAGGACGATAAACCCCTTGGCTTCACCGACATGGGATGGGAAATTTATCCGGACGGCATGACCGAACTGGTCACTCGTCTCAAGAAGGACTACAACCCGCCGCCGCTATTCATCACGGAAAACGGCGCCGCTTATCCAGACACCGTTAACGGCGATCACGTGCATGACAAGAAGCGCACCGAGTATCTGCAAATGCACATTCGCGCGGTCGCCGATGCGATCGCCGCGGGCGTCGACATACGCGGCTATTTTGTCTGGAGCTTGCTCGACAATTTCGAATGGGCGTTTGGATACACCAAACGCTTCGGCATTATCCATGTCGATTACCACACGCAGAAACGCATTCTTAAAGACAGCGCCCGGTGGTACGGAAAATTCATTGCAACACAACAGGGTCGATGAATGTTTTTTATCGACCGTCTTATAACAATCGCTTCATAAGGGGGATCGATGAAGAAAGAGTTTGTGTGTGCAAATCAGCTGTTAATTCTAATAACGAGGAAGTGACTTAATCCATGCGGTCACCGCTTGGAATGTGGACGATGCGGGGAACAGTGAGGTTGTTTCCCTGCTGATAACTATCGACTCAGTCATAAAGGAGAACCTAACATGTTTAGGCAAAAAGTCCTGGGAGCATCCATTCTGGCAATACTGGCGACGCCCGCCTTCGCAGCGAAACTGGGCGATATCAATCTCGATGGCTTTGTGCAATTCGAAGCCTGGGGCACCAACCATCAAGGGCCGACCAATCAAACAAGGTACGACTCATTCACGCAGCACAACATCGCGTTCAGCAGCTCTCGGCAATTAGACGGAGACATGTCATTCATCTGGAAGCTCGCCGAACGACCACGCAACGGTAATTTCGGCGGCACCGGCGCATTAGGGGTACGGGAGGCATGGGGTGGCCTTGAAGGCAATTTCGGCGCTATAAAATTCGGCCGTTTTCTTAACAAAGCGTGGGAAGTGCTCGATTGGCCCTACGGTAGCCCTTCCTATCAATCCGAGCCCTTCTCCGAGACAGGCGCGGCGAACTGGGTGACAACGCGCGCAATCCGTTATGGATCGCCCATCATGAATGGGTTCAACTTCGAGACTACCTACGACGTTGGTCAGCAGAACCAAACCGCTCACGCCCGTAACGCTGAAATATGGCTTCATTATGGGATTGGCGGATTGGCGCTCGATGCTATCTACCAGAAGACATGGGAAACAGCTACGTGGGTCGGGGTCGGCATCTTTGGTTACGACGACGGAATACCCACGCCGGTGGCGGGCACGTGGCAGAGCATGTATTTTCTCGGCGGACGGTACACCTTTAGTAACGGCATCGAGGCCATACTCGGCTACAAGAAAAACCAGTGGCACAACGATGCGGGCGTATCCGGGCTATCCGATGCTTGGGGAGGTCGAAAGGCCACAACCGCCGGAACAGACGTGAAGGCGGGAGATTTGCTGCTTGGCGTCAATTATCCCTTCGGCAAATGGTCGGTCGGCCTAGGCGCTCAATTCTGGCTCGGCGGCGAGGACAGCACCAATGGCGATCTCAACGATGAAGCCAAGACCTACAGCGTGAAGCTGACACGGGAAGTCGGCCGCATGACTTGGCTGTATGCATTCGTTCGACATATGAAGCTGGATGGGGACTTCAATCCAATTCAGACGGCAGGCACGTGGCAAGTGCAGGGAATCGACGCAGCATTCACCAAGAGCGCGACACGAATCGGCATCGGTGGACAAATGATGTTTTAGTCACCTTTCTGGTAACAACGAGCGCTTTTCGTGAGCACACCGTGGCGTTTAATCGCGACAAGCGCTTGATGGATTCAAAAACTTTTGCACTTTTAGAGCGGATTTCAAACCGATTAAAAAATACGTTGATTCCAAAATTCGGGCCATAGCGACGACTACTGTAAAAAATGGTCAATCGCCGAGTACAATGGAATCCGCTCTAATGTCTTGTACGTTGTTGACGAGCAGCCCCCTTGTCGGTTTCTACTCAATCCGTTTAAGCGAGATTCCCATGACATCAAACCTGAGCGTCAGGCTGCAAAGCATATTTTCTGCTTCCCTATTCGCCGCATTTATAACGTTGTCTGGATGTAGCAGCTTGAAGTCTTCTGATACCCGCGTCGAAAAATCCGACTCGGAATCGACCCGGATCGTAGGCCGTGGCGCGCAGCCCGCTTACTTCGGCGGCCGGTCGACTGTTGTGTTCGACCCCGGCTCAAAAAACACCACGCGCGTCATTTCTCAAAAAGAATTTGGCTACGTTCGACTGGAGAACATTGAGAACGGCGCCGGGCCCAACGATCACCCATTCACCATTCAAGCGGAATCCATAAAAGCCCAGCTCAGTGGATTGGAAATTAATCAGGATGGCAAACGTGAAGCCATTTTCAATGAGGATGACTTGAACGAAATCGCGGAGCCGATCGCATCGGCGTTAGGCGCAGCCAATCCACGCGAGGACATCACCTTCGCGGTTAGCGGAAAACACGGAAAGGTCATGTGGCTCACGTCGAATACCGTCACTACAGGTCGCTTATTCGTTAAGGACGGCGCCATCAACATCATCTTCAATGAGATTCGCGGCGACTTTGAAACCCAGTTTTTCACCCGAGGCGTCCTGCGTCCGTTCGTGCCCGGCGCCCGTGCGCAGGCAAGTTCCGCGGTGACACTGACTTCGGCCAACGCCAACCATCGCACCGCCAATCGCCGCGACTGGATATTGCTTGCGCAAAATGCGGTTCCAGCGCCGTCCGCGCCTCAGCAAAAAATAACAGTCGCATCGCCGCCGGCAGCCACGGCGCCAGCGACAACGTCCACACAAAGCACAAATACGGCGCCACACGCCCCGATCGACGATGCTCGCCATCAGGAAATCGAAAGGCGCTTATCCACACTTAAAAGACTAAAAGACAAAGGATTGATTTCCGAACAGGAATATGTCGGCAGGCAGAGGGAGATACTGAAGGAGTTGTAATTTTTCGCCAAATGCCTCATGCCACCTGTAGGAACGAGCGTGCTCACGATCGCCAACGGAATCCCGGACGCAATCGCGAGCAAGCTCGCTCTATACCCCCGATCAAAAAGTAGGCCTTTTCTTCTCTATTCCCGGGCACAAAATTCCTCGCCCGCGGTCTAATTCGCGGTTGCGGCCAGCTGGGACGCCTATCGCCACAAGCCTCATGGCATTACATTTCATGTAATTTTGCTACACTGAAACTCAAGGGAGACGTAATCTCCTTCGCTTCCTTCCATTAATTAACCCCATTCGATGCCTACTAAAGCCAATGACGTTTACCGCTTGCTCGCCGATGTCGGCGGCACCAATGCGCGATTTGCGTTGCTGCATGGAGATCGTGGACGGCCACGTAACGAATTGGTGTTGGCCACAATCGACTTCCCCAATCTCGCCGACGCGATACGCCATTATCTGGATGAATGTGGATCGCCCGAAATTCTAGAGGCGGCAATCGCCATCGCCAATCCCATTACTGGCGACTGGGTAAAAATGACCAACCATCACTGGGCGTTCTCGATCGAGGAAACGCGCCAGCGGCTCAAGTTCCGCCAACTCAAGCTGTTGAACGACTTCACCGCGCTAGCGCTCTCTCTGCCCGCGCTTTCGAAGGCTGAACTGCGTCAACTAGGCGGCGGCGTGGCTGCGTCAGGAGCGCCCTACGCGTTAATTGGACCCGGTACGGGCCTGGGCGTTTCCGGTTTGTTTCCGATGGGAGATGGCCGCTGGCTGCCAATCGCTGGCGAAGGCGGTCACACCACGCTGTGCGCAAGCGACCAGCGCGAAGCGGACATCATCGAGATATGCCGGGAGGAACATGGTCATGTCTCCGCTGAACGACTTATTTCAGGCATGGGATTAGCGAATCTCTATAAAGCAATCGCCAGACTAAGCGGCGCGCTCCCCATGAAACTCACGCCTGCGGAGATCGCCAAGCGAGGCCAGGCCGGGACGGATGCGTTTTGCGTTGAGGCGCTGGATGTTTTCTGCGCCTTTCTAGGCAGCGTCGCGGGCAATCTCGCGCTTACGCTGGGTGCGCGCGGCGGTGTCTATATCGGCGGCGGCATCGTGCCCAAACTGGGCGAATATTTTCACCAGTCCAGGTTCCGTCAACGGTTTGAGTCCAAGGGGCGGTTCATCGAATATCTGAGCCCGATCCCGGTTTACGTTATTCATACACCGCATCCCGCGTTGCTCGGCGCGGCGATTGCGCTGGGCGTGGACCCCACCTCTCACGATACGATTTCGTCCAATGCTGAGTCGTCTTGAAACCATTCGATCTCAACTGAGGAAATCCGAGCAGCGGGTAGCGGATCTGGTGTTGTCGCGGCCAAATGAAGCGCTGAACCTGTCCATTGCGACTTTGGCGGAAAGGGCTCATGTAAGCCAGCCGACGGTGGTTCGGTTTTGCCGTGCGCTGGGATGCAGCGGCTATAAGGATTTCAAACTCCGCCTCGCTCAAGGGCTTGCCAGTCACGTTCCGGAGGCGCATTCGGATGTGCATCCCGACGATCCTTCATCCGAACTGGCGGTCAAGATATTCGACCGGGCGATCGCGACGCTGATTCGAGTCCGCGGTCAACTCGACTCGAAGGCCTTGCGTCGCGCCATCGATATTCTCGCCATGGCGAGAAAGATCGAGTTCTATGGCGTCGGCAATTCCGGCATCGTCGCTGAAGACGCGCAGCACAAATTTTTCCGCCTGGATGTGCCCGCCGTGGCTTATGTCGATCCGCACATCCATGGCATGGCGGCGACTATGCTACATCGGGGCGATGCCGTGGTCGCTATTTCCAGCACCGGCCGCACTATCGATTTATTGAAAAGCGTTGAGCTCGCCCGCGAAACCGGGGCCGACGTCATCGGCGTGACCCATAGCGGATCGCCGCTCGCCAAGCTTTGCACCGTGGCGCTTTTGGTCGATGTATTGGAAGACTCTGATGTCTATTCGCCAATGACCTCCCGCATTGCGCACCTGTCGATCATCGATACATTGGCGGTGGGCGTGGCGTTAAAAAGAGGTCCCGCGTTTATTGAACAACTCGAGCGTTCAAAGCGAAGTTTGCGCGAGAAACGCGTGGGAAGATTTGAGTAACGCCAGAACCGATCTGGCGTCGGAGCGAGCTTACTCGCGAATGCATCGGGGCCTCGCTACCAATCACGAGCAAGCTCGCTCCTACAGGAACAGCCATCATCGAAAGAGGGGCAATGCGCCCCATTCACCTTTTTTCTGCAGAAAGAATAGTGCATGTATCAATTCGATAATTCTTCAACTCGCCAGAAGCTACTTACACATCTTGCAAGCATTAAGAATATTCACCTACGTGATCTATTCGCGAAAGATTCGCAACGCTTCGCCAAAATGTCGCTCGACGTAGGCCCTCTTTTCATCGATTACTCAAAAAACCGAGTCACCGCTGAAA
>DATLHW010000104.1:0-10507 GCA_035539675.1 Burkholderiales bacterium
TTCGGCGCCATGGCCGCATTTGGATTCTCGATTAATGTCCTGACCATGTTCGGGATGGTGCTCGCCATCGGTATTCTCGTGGACGACGCCATCGTCGTCGTGGAGAACGTCGAGCGCATCATGAGCGAGGAAGGCTTGTCGCCGCGCGAGGCGACGCGTAAAGCGATGGGTCAGATCACCGGCGCCATCGTCGGCATCACGCTCGTGCTAGTCGCCGTGTTCATTCCGATGGCGTTCTTCGGCGGCGCGGTCGGCGCGATCTATCGGCAGTTTTCACTATCGATGATTTCATCGATGCTCTTCTCGGCGCTGATGGCGTTAACGCTGACGCCTGCGTTGTGCGCGACAATACTGAAGCCTGTGGAAGCCGGTCACCATCATGAGAAGAAAGGATTCTTCGGCTGGTTCAATCGCGGGTTTCACAGCACGGCGAACAACTACCAAAGTTTCGTTGCCAAAATGTTGGGCCAGACAGGGCGGTATATGGTGATTTACGGCGTAATCATCGCCTGCGTCGCGTTGTTGTACGCGCGCCTGCCATCATCCTTCCTACCCGCCGAAGATCAAGGTTATCTGATCACCAACGTTCAATTGCCGCCCGGCGCCAGCGTTAACCGAACCGTGAACGTGATCGAGCAGATTGAACAGTATTACTTGCAACAACCGAGCATCGCGCGCACGGTCGCCGTGTCCGGCTTCAGCTTTTCCGGTAGCGGACAAAACGCCGCCATCGTCTTTACGCCGCTGAAGGACTGGGGCGAACGCGGCGCTGGCGAATCGGCGCCCGAAATCGCCGCAAGAGCGCTCGGCGCATTGTCGAAGATCCGCGACGCAATCATTTTCCCAGTCAACCCACCACCGATTCGCGAACTCGGCAACGCCACCGGCTTCACCTTCCGTTTGCAAGATCGCGGCGGATTTGGCCATGACGCCTTGCTCGCGGCGCGTAACCAGTTGCTCAACTTGGCGGCGAAAAGTCCCGTTCTCAAAGGCGTGCGCGCCGAAGGTTTGGAAGACACGCCGCAACTTCAACTGGACATCGACCGGGATAAAGCCAACGCATTGGGCATAACGTTCACGGATATCAACAGCGCGCTCTCCAACACGATGGGATCGGCCTATCTGAACGACTTCCCCAATCAAGGTCGTCAGCAGCGCGTCATTCTGCAAGCCGACGCCCCCCAACGTTTGCAACCCGAAGACTTGCTCAAGCTGCATGTACGCAATTCGCAAGGGACCATGACGCCGCTCTCTTCGTTCGCTACCTCGCGATGGATCGTGGGCGCCGTGCAGCTTGTGCGTTACAACGGGTATCCGGCGATGAGGGTATCGGGCGAAGCAGCCGTAGGGCGAAGCACGGGAGAAGCGATGGCGGAAATGGAAAAACTGGTGGCGCAATTGCCGACCGGCTTTGGCTTCGAATGGACGGCGGGATCGTTCGAGGAGAAAACCTCCGGAACGCAAGCGCCGGCCTTATTCGCGCTATCGCTCATAGCCGTATTCCTGGTGTTGGCGGCGTTGTATGAAAGTACGTCCATTCCACTCTCCGTCCTGCTCGTGGTGCCGCTCGGTATTCTCGGCGCATTGCTCGGCGCGACCATGCGCGGCATGCCGAACGATGTGTATTTCAAAGTCGGCTTGATTGCGATTATCGGTCTCTCAGCCAAGAACGCGATTTTGATTATCGAGTTCGCGAAGGACCTGCAAGCGCAAGGCAAGAGCGTCATCGACGCCACACTGGAAGCCGTTCATCTTCGTTTTCGTCCCATCATCATGACCTCGCTGGCGTTCATCCTCGGCGTCTTGCCCTTGGTCATTGCCAGCGGCGCCGGCTCCGCCAGTCAACGCGCCATCGGCACCGGCGTCATGGGCGGCATGATCACGGCGACGGTTTTAGCCGTTTTCCTGGTTCCGGTGTTTTTCGTGGTCGTGCGGCGAATCTTTAAAGGTAGCGAACGCCAGCGAAGGATGTATGCCGCGCAGATGGAAGCCGAGCAAGGAGAGACGCCATGATTAAGTTGCACACTAGCTTCGCATTGACGACTGCGATGCTACTTTCCGCCTGTACGCTCGCCCCGACATATGAACGCCCTGAAGCGCCTGTGGCGACCACCTACCCTGCTTCCACGGCAGCCGTCGAAAACATCGCCGCCAGTGACATCGGCTGGAAGGAATTCCTTTCCGACACACGCCTGCAAACGCTCATCGCCACCGCTCTCGACAACAACCGCGACCTGCGTATCGCCGCGCTGCGCATTGAGGAAGCGCGCGCGCAGTACAACATTCAGTCGGCGGACTTGCTTCCCAATCTGAATGCAACCGCCAGCGGAACCCGCGTACGGGCGCTGGGCAGCGGGACGTCAGCGGATCGCAACGTCGTTATTAGCAACTATCAAGTGGGGTTAAGCCTCGCGTCATTCGAGCTGGATTTCTTCGGCCGAGTTCGAAGCCTGAATCAAGCGGCGCTTGCGCAATACCTTGCCACCGAAGAAGCCCGTCGCGCGGCGCATATCAGCTTGATCGCCGAGGTCGCCAAAGCGTATCTGGCCGAGCGAGCATTCGCCGAGCAACAAACGCTGGCGCAAAGCGCCTTTGAGAGTCGTCAAACAAGCTACAAACTCGCCAAGCAACGCTTCGATGTCGGCGCTTCGTCGGCGCTCGATCTGCGTCAAAGCGAAGTGCTCGTGCAATCCGCGCGAGCTTCGTTTGCGGCTTTGGGGCGTCAACGAGCACAAGCCGAGAACGCATTGACGCTACTGGTTGGTAAACCGCTTACCGATTTGCCCCCGGCACAGCCGTTATCCGAGCAGAACGTCATGGCGCACATTCCCGCTGGTTTACCTTCCGATCTACTTACCCGACGTCCCGACATTCTCGCCGCCGAACAGCGACTAAAAGCAGCGAACGCCAATATCGGCGCGGCCCGCGCGGCGTTCTTCCCGCGCATTTCACTGACGGCAAGCGTTGGTACGGCAAGCAATGAACTATCGGGACTGTTCGACACGGGTTCGCGAGCGTGGTCGTTTGCGCCACAGCTCGTGCTACCGATTTTCGACGCCGGCCGTAATAGCGCCAATCTGAGCCTCGCCGAAGTTCGCAAAAACATCGCAATCGCCGATTACGAAAAAGCGATTCAAAGCGCTTTTCGCGAAGTGGCCAACGCCCTTCAGGCGCGCGCCGCGCTAGATGAAGAAATCGACGCGCAACGCGCCGTGCAAGCGGCGCAGGCGGAACGGTTGAAGCTGGCGGAGCAGCGTTATAAAAGCGGCGTGGCGAGTTCGCTGGAGACGCTCGACGCGCAACGTGAACTATTTTCGGCGGAACAGGCGTTGGTTCAAGCGCGTTTGCTTCGGCTAACGAATGCGATCGATTTGTATCGGTCGCTTGGCGGGGGGTGGAGCGAGACGACGGCTCGATAGCGAGATTTTCGCAAACCCAAGCGCTCAGTCACAGTGAATTTGTAGGAGCGAGCTTGCTCGCGAAGCGATGTCTCCATGTCCCGTCTGTAGAGTTCCGTCAGTTTTCCGTCCGAGAGCCTGGACGCAATCGCGAGCAGAGCTCGCTCCTACAGAAAAAAATCACCGTGACTGACCGCTACGAAGTAATGCAACAAATTATGCGGTTCTTACGAAACATCCGAACAGGTTCAGGAGCAGATTGATAAACACGGATTGGACGGATGGGTCCAGATTGGTTGTGCGTTTGAACAAAAAGCAGCATCCGTGGGAATTCGTCCAATCCGTGAAAATTCATGCCCTCTCAATGCGACTACCCTATGAAGCGCCTGGATACAGACGTCCGCGATTTATTTAGGACTCGTATTAGGCGCCTTTGCCTCATATTACTGCGCAAGCCCACCCATCGAAGCATCCATCTTCAAGGACCACAAGTCCTCTTTCACCGCCGCGACTTCCGATCTGGACGCCGGGTTGTATACCGCTTGGATAAACTGCGGCGCTGGCGCATGCCTCGCCGATTTCACCGAAGAATTCTTTTTCTGAGCCAGCCATTGCCGCACAGTCAGCGCATCGCGAGTACGCTGCGCCTTGCTCCACGCGCCGAGCAACACCACAGTGACGGTTTTACCCGCCGTCATCATCCGCATCGCAACGCAACGCCCGGCTGGATTAGTAAAGCCCGTTTTTGATAATAGGATGTTCCAACCAGGCGCGCCAACGAGGCTGTTCGTGTTGCGGTACTCCCGCGTGCGACCGCGCACCTCGACCCGATTATTGCTTTGCGTGGTGAACTTGACGATCTCCGGATAGGTGGAAGCGGCGCGAAGAATTCGTGTAACGTCCACCGCACTGGCGCGATTGTTCGGGGACAAACCAGTGGGCTCTTCAATCGCCGTGCTATTCAACCCGAGTTCACGAATTTTCCGATTCATCGCTAATTTGAACTCCAGGAATCCCCCGGGATAGGCCCTCGCCAGCGCCATCGCAGCATGATTATCAGAAGTCATCAGCATCAGTTCCAGAAGCGAATCGCGGGTTGCATGGGCGCCGATAGGCGCCCCGAAACCAGTATGCCTAATGGTGTACACATCGGCTTTTTCAATCCGTATGAGCGCGTCCTTATCCTGACCCGCGTCGAGAATCACCATCGCCGTCATCAGCTTTGTCAAGGAGGCGATTGGAGCGACCGCCTCGGCGTTCTTCTCCAATAACACTTCACCGCTCTCGTCATCCACGACCAATGCGTGCATCGATTTAAACGAGACGTCGGCATGGCTGGGAGCGGAACAAAGAAAGAGTAGCGGGACCAACGCTTTTCCGATTATCGCCAGGGAACCCCGCAATGGCTTTCTTTTCATGATTACCCCTCTGATTTTCTTTTAGGACTTCGAATACTATCGGCTTGAATGCTTCCTTATGCATCAAGCGTGCCAACATCACACGCAGGCCTATGCGCTTGTTTTACGCAGCCTTTTCTTTATTTCTCAAGGAAAATAACGCGCTACGCTTACTGAATTGAAAGATTGCGCTAGAGAGATGTTTGCGGTTCTGAAAAGGCGCGACGCCATTTTCAGCCCGGGTGATGAAACTGAAAGCGTGCAATAAAGTTAACCAACGTTTAACCTAGAAATGGCGATTGACCGCTTATTGCATGTATTACGGTATTGCGTAAGCGAGCATTTTTATTTTTTTTCCCTTCACCGACTAGGTGAAAGCGCTACGTACCCGATTGCCGTTTCTAGGTTTAAAGTCATCATCAGCTTTCCAAAGTGACCTCAGCCATGACGAAGAACTTTGTAAGCAGTGTCTTTCAACATTTCACTTTATTGCGCCGCATCAAGCCGACTACGGAAAGGCGGCCGCATCGGGTTTTCTCTCCCGCCGTTTACATCGCCAACGTCAGCACATCGAAAGGACGTGGCGTATTCGCCGCTCGTCAATTTTCGGCAGGCGACGTCGTTGAACGCTGTCCTATACTCGTCATCGACGAACCGCGTTGCGAATTGCCGGAGCAGTTGAAACGGGTTGTGTATGACTGGAACGACCAAGGTGAGATTAATTCCGCCATCGCGCTCGGGTTCGGTAGCCTCTATAGCCACCATGCCTCGCCCAACATGTGTTACGACGTGGACGCCGAGCAGGCGTTACTTGTATTCAAAACCATTCGCCCCGTGCAAAAAGGTGAAGCGCTCACGGTGAATTACAGCGCGATCGACGATGGCCCATTTTGGGACAGCGGCGATTGGCTAACGATCAGAAATAATAGTCCGCCTATAAAACAGGCGGATGTTTATCTTAAAGACACTGGCGCGGCAAAAGGTATGGGCGCATTCGCTTCGCGCAATTTCTCTGCTGGAGAACTTATTGAAGAATGCCCGGTAATCCTGTTTAAAGTCCCCTTCTCTCCGCCGGGCGAACTCAGACGGCGGGTCTTCAGTTGGTTAGCGTTGGTAAAGAACGGCGGTCCGTACGCCACTGCGGTCGCCCTTGGGTTCGGCAGCATGTACAACCACGATGACTCCGCCAACATGCGTTATGAAGCCGATGCCGAAAACGCCACGCTCAAGTTCACCGCCACACGAGACATTAAAGCGGATGAAGAACTAATGATTAATTACAATGCCTCGACTGGCGAAGGCTCCAATGAAGGCGCTGATTGGTTCAAACGTATGAACGTGCAACGCATCGATAGCGATCGGTAAGAAGTTCCAAAGAACTCGCATCACGTCTTCTTCGCAACGTTTCTTCTCACAAAAATTAATCCTCCGCGGCGATGCCCGCATTCCCGACGTATTGATCTGCAATGCTCTTGTTTCTACTACTTCTATCGAATTGAAAAGCGACACGACGTAATCGCCAATCGCAACTCACGAACGCATGCGCGAATGGCTAAGCGGAACTTTTTCGTCTATGAATTAATTAGACGGAACACTTCGAATTACCTTCGATGCGTTCAGCGATAAGCAGTGCAACCGTTTTCCTGAAATGAGATGCATGAATAGTATTTTGAGTATGCCAACCGTGTCGCGCTTCACCGGATTCACACGCTTCCGTAGTAGAGCAGATAACTATTTCTCAAATCCATACTCGCCAAACAAGTGCGTACATGGAACTGCCAAAGAGGCGCCTAGCCATTCCAGTGCAGTCCTGTGCGGCTTTCCCTTCCGCGTCCATGCGCATGCGTCGAAGGTCATACCCTCGACGCCGCGCGGCATCCTCAGTATCAGCGCTTCGATAGCGCGATATCCACGGCTTACGGCTAGCTCGACGACCGAGTGCGCCTTTTGCATTTACCTTTATTGATTAATTAGGCGATGGCTTTAGCATGCCGCGCATTTGCCGTGCGCCGTTGCATCGTTGGAGTCGCCGCAGGCGAGAGAGAGCAACTTATATGAAATCCGTCATCGCGATTACACCCGCGCATAAACTCGCTCCTGAAATTGCAATCGCCGCGAGTAGGACTGGCGAGCTTGGGCTTTTGGATCTTGGCTTTGATGATTCGCCGGAAGGCGCCAAGGCGGCGCTCGTCAAGTTGATAAATTCAGTTGGCGCATCGACCGATTGGGGAATCCGCTGGGACATGTTTGGCGGCGCATCGAGAAGCCTTGATCATTTAAAGGCGATCCTGAACGAAATCGCTCCCAACGGAAACGTCCCGGTGCTGATGCTTGCGGGCGTAAGAGATTATGAAATCGCCCAGCTTCTTAAAAAAGCAGAGCGGCTAGCACAAAAAGTGTACCTCGAAGTTTACGACCTTCCATCGGCGCGTGAAGCCGAGGACGCCGGCTACGATGGTCTTATCGTCAAGGGCCATGAGGCTGGCGGACAGGTCGGCAAGCATACCTCGTTCGTGTTACTGCAAGAGTTGCATGGTCAGCTAAGCATCCCGTACTGGATGCAAGGCGGCGCCGGACTGCATAGCGCCGCCGCAGCAGTGTTAAGCGGCGCAGCCGGCATCGTATTGTGCGAACAACTATGGCTCACCGAGGAAGGGCCATTCCACGCAACCGAACAGCACAAGGCGTGGAGCCAACTCGATGGAAGCGAGACCACGCTGGTGGGTCAAGACGACGCCTTGTTCCGACTCTTCAGCCGATCGGGACGCGCGAAATTGCGTGAGATTGAACTCGCGGCGATTAACGAACCGTTATGGCGCGAGATGCTGTTCCGCTTTATGTTGGAGCAAAACGACTCTTTGATTCCGGTGGGACAGGACATCGCCTTCGCCGCGTCTCTCGCCAAACGTTTCGGCACGGTTGGACGAATTGTGACGGCGTTTCGGGAAAGCATTGTCGCCAATTTGACGCTTGCCAAAGGGCAACTCGCATTAGCGCCGGAGTCGACTCTGGCGAAGCTGCACGGAACGCGCTTTCCGATTACCCAAGGTCCCATGACGCGAGTGAGCGATACGGCGCCGTTCGCGAAGGCTGTCGCCGATGGCGGCGCGTTGCCGTTCCTGGCTCTCGCGGTCATGCGTGGGCCGCAAGTCCGCGCAATGCTGGCGGAGACGAAGACATTGCTCGGAGATCGGCCATGGGGTGTTGGAATCCTGGGCTTCATGCCATTGGAGTTGCGTCAGGAACAAATGGAGGCCGTACGCGATGCAAGACCGCCGTTTGGAATTATCGCGGGCGGTAGGCCAAGCCAGGCGAAAGAGTTGGAAAGCATGGGCATCTCCACTTACTTACATGTGCCCTCCCCCGGCCTGTTGCAGGGCTTCCTGAAAGACGGCGCTCGCAAGTTCGTATTCGAAGGCAGCGAATGCGGCGGACATACCGGGCCGCGCACCAGCTTTATTCTTTGGGAATCGGCGATTGAGATTTTATTGAGCGCTCAGATTGAAAATCCCAGCGAGGTGCAAGTGCTGTTTGCGGGAGGCGTTCATGACGCCATGTCGTCCGCCATGGTCTCCGTGCTCGCCGCGCCGCTTGTTGCGCGCGGCATGAAAGTCGGCGTGCTCATGGGTACGGCGTATCTGTTTACGGAAGAGATTGTGAAGTCCGGCGCCATTGTCGAGGAGTTTCAAAAACAGGCCGTGGCTTGCGAAGACACCGCCTTATTGCAATCGGGCGTCGGCATCTATACGCGTTGCGCGGATACGCCGTTCTGCAAGGAGTTCGACAGTGCGCGGCGCGAACTAATTCTTGCGTCGAAGTCCGAGGACGAGATACTAACCAAGCTGGAGATGATGAACATCGGAAGACTGCGTATAGCCTCGAAAGGCATCATGCACAATCCAGACGCGCAAGCCGCTGAAAGCGGTAACCGATATATCAAGGTCGATATCGAGACACAACGCCGCGAAGGTCTATACATGC
The DNA here is from genome assembly GCA_035539675.1 of Burkholderiales bacterium. Classification (GTDB taxonomy): domain Bacteria; phylum Pseudomonadota; class Gammaproteobacteria; order Burkholderiales; family DATLHW01; genus DATLHW01. Next base: position 8,777 of record DATLHW010000104.1, read on the forward strand.
TGGGAGAAGTGGCGCGACTGCGCAATGCGACGTTGAGCATCGCCGAACTTCACGCGTCGATCTCAATTGGTGGTCAGGCCATGCTAAGGCGAAGCGAGCCGCGCGTTACCACGACGCCGCTTCCTCGAAATTCCCACTCGTCGCCCAAGAAACATGACGACATAGCGATCGTCGGCATGGCTTGCTTGCTGCCCGGCGCCGAGAACTTGCGCGCCTATTGGCAAAACATCCTGCGGCGCGTCGACGCCATCCGCGAGGTGAGCGATGATCGGTGGCGGCCCATGGATTTTTTCGATCCGAAACGAGGAACGCCAGATAAGGTTTATTCCAAGTGGGGCGGCTTTCTCGATGACGTTCAGTTCGATCCGAAGACATATGGAATTCCGCCAGCGAGCCTCAAATCCATTGAACCGATGCAACTGCTCGCGTTGGAAGTCGCAAGTCAGGCTTTGGAAGACGCCGGATTCGATCGCCGCCCGTTTTCACGCGAACGCACCGCGACCATTTTCGCCGTGGGCGGCATGAATGATCTTGGCGCCATCTATATATTCCGCACCCTACTCGCTCAATACCTCCCTAAGGCGCCGGATATCTCCGAGGAAACCCGCAATCACATTTTGAATACGCTCTACGCGAACGAACTACCGAACTGGACCGAGGATTCGTTCCCTGGGTTTCTGGGCAACGTGGTCGCCGGGCGGGTGGCCAATCGCCTGGACTTGCGAGGACCTAACTTCTCGGTGGACGCCGCCTGCGCCGCATCGCTCGCGGCCCTTGACGTGGGCATCAAGCAATTGCGTAGCCACGATGCTGACGTGGCGTTGGTGGGCGCGGTGGACGGCTCCAATAATCCAGTGGCCTTCATGTCGTTCGCCCAAACGCATGCATTATCGCCCCGCGGACGTTGCCGTCCATTCGACGATAGCGCCGATGGAATCGCCATCAGCGAAGGCGTCGGCGTTCTCGTATTGAAGCGTCTGGCCGACGCCGAGCGGGACGGCGATCGGATTCATGCGCTCATCAAGGGTATCGGCAGCTCCAGTGACGGACGTAATCGCAGTCTCACCGCGCCGCATCCGCAGGGTCAGGTGAACGCGCTGAAACGAGCCTATGCCGACGCGGGACTGGACCCTGCGACAGTGGGGCTGATCGAAGCGCATGGAACCGGCACAGCGCTTGGCGACAAATCAGAAATCGAGTCGCTCAACATCGCGTTTCGGGAATCCTCGATGGCTGCGCAAGCTTGCGCCATTGGCTCGGTGAAATCCATGATCGGTCACACCAAGATGACCGCCGGCCTCGCCGCGCTGATCAAGAGCACGCTCGCGCTTTCGCATCGCGTCCTCCCGCCAACGCTGGGCGTCGACACGCCAAACACTCGCATCGATTTCAAGACATCCCCTTTCTACATCAACACCGAAACCCGGCCATGGTTGGCGAATAGCCACGGTCACCCACGTCGTTGCGGCGTCAGCGCCTTCGGATTCGGCGGCGCGAATTTCCATACGATATTGGAGGAATACACCGGCGGCTATCGCGGCTCCGATGCGCTCGATCTGAATCCTCGGGATGCGGAGATCTTCGTTTTTTCCGGCGCCATTAAAACCGAGATTGAGAAAGCCGTACGACGCCTACTGCATGGACTGGAGCACCCGCAACAGATCGATCTCGCGCAGCTAGCCTACTCGCAACATCGAGACGAACAACGGTCCCGCCCAGCCAATAGCAGCC
>DATLHW010000105.1:0-5309 GCA_035539675.1 Burkholderiales bacterium
CTGTCAAACGCCGCGTATTGACTCATGGGTTGCCCGTTAAAGACTCCGCTACGATTCCAATCGCCCGGTTCGCTGATAAACGTGATCTCGATATCATCTATGGCCCGAAAGATTGTCCGCCAGGCTCCATCGGCTTCCAGCCAAGCCCGAATGGCGTATCACGGCAAGGCGGAGGCGTTGGCGATACAAACGGCGAGGAGTTGCAATACTGTCTCCGCGGTAACGCCCTTAGCTTGTTCCCCTCGACTTACGCTTATCTTATCGCAACGGTCGTGGACCCAATGGCGGAACAATGGGACAGCAACGCACAAAGGTTTGTTCGCGGTCCGCTTGAACAGAAGGTTTTTTACCAGTTGGGCGGTTTCGTCCCCGACTTCAACCGGAACGGCGTGGATGATTTGATAGACATACGTCAGGGGCAGTCGACGGACCGCAATAAAAATGGACTTCCCGACGAGGTCGAGCAGAGAAGCGATCATGGAAAGGGAGGGCGCTCAAGCTAGAGATTTATTCTGATGTTGACCCTCTCGGTCTTGCCTGTGTGATGTCGTTTGGTCGGGGCGAGAGGGCCTATCGAAGTATTTCTCTGGCGTTAGTTCTGGATGACGTAGTTATCTGCACTTACCCGTGCGACGCGCCTAATCAGCAACGGCAAGTACAAACTCAATGGAAGGATAGGCGTCACCACCGGCAATGCGTCGCGTCGGCAAGATCATTCGGCGCGACATCAACTTCGCTGACGCTGACCATTGCTCGATTACTCAGCTGCCTGGAGACGCCAATCATGAATCATTCGTAATACGACATAAGCGCAGTTGCTAACGACCGCCCGATCTGAAGGGCCCGCTTACCGTTACGTCAGGCGTATTCGGCTTTTTGGTTGGGACCTTTAGCAAGCTAGGTTCAACGGCGCTACGAGATCTCTCGTCCCTTAAGGCTTCTGGGCTTTGAAGTTTTTCATGCTTAAGCAAATCTGAAACGCGCGCCATAGCGCGATCTTGAAATACTTTCGAATCGTCGCTTGCTTCCGTGTATAGCGGGCTCGAGCGGTGTTTCTGAACTATGTCGTCAAGGAGGGAGATATCTTGGCATAACGCTTGATAGGGCGTTTTGCTGTCCCATATTGCGCCCGCAATTGTTTTGTAAAAAGTTTTCAACGCCGGCTCTAAATATCCCATGTCTACTCTTTGACCTGATGTCGCGGCAGCTTCCCTACATACGTCGTATAAATCCGCTTTCAGGTTTACGTAATCTTCTTTTGTCGCTGGGGTCATGACAAAGGTAGGGCGTGTTTTCGTCATGTCGAATTGATAGTTAGGAAATTGCATCTCCGCAAATCGGGTAAGCGCCGCTACGGCAACGTCTCTTTCATCCCCGTTTCTGGCGTTTTTCCATTCATTTATTTTTCGAAACATTACATTTGCATCTTGAAGCGGCGTCTTATCTTTTGCGTCGTCATGGAACTTAATAAACTGGGCGACGATAGCTTTCAGTGCATCCTTTTGTGCTCGGGTGTCGGTTCTTGATTTTTCAGTTTGCAGTTTAATGAATGCATCCCCTGCCTTTTTCCATGTTTTAAATGGCCCATTGAAATCGTCAGGTTTTTGAGTTGGTTTTCCTATGTCTCTCAAGTACTCTTGTGAAGGCCTCACCTTCATTTGATGACCATTTTCCAATTTAGGCAAACCGATCAGTGAGAATAGGACAAAGGGTGGCTCTATCTTCGTGGGTTTTCCGTCAATCATGACAGTGATGTTTACGGTTCCAGTCGCGTGCCTGGAATTCACGGCCGCTTCGTCTACTATGTGCCTTGTATAATTCTTTTTCCCCCTTCCTTTTCCCCGCGTATACGTCTCTTCCCCCACAGCAGATCCTACGCAGGACGCGCGGGTGAGAAGGGCGCCGAATGTTGAGACCTCAACTACTGTGGCAGGGGAGACCTCGGCAGTAATAAGTTTGCGGTCTTCATAATAGGAAAAGCCTTTTACCTTGCTGTAATCTTGGTCGTGCGCATCATGGTAGTCCATCCTCTCATTGAACTCGTCGAGCTCCACCAGATGAGCGCCCGGCACTAAACCCGCCATCACTAACGGGTTATCCCCCTTTTCCCCTTTATAGGTAAGAACATGAGGATGCCCATTCTTTTTTTCTTGGCTTGATCGATATTCGCCTTCTGGTAGTTCCGTCACGTCGAAATTGTCTGCAGATGGCGGATCTTTTTTTTCCGCCACCGCTATCAAATCTTTCAAAGTATCGGCTTCCGTTTCTTGAATGAATCCGTCGGCTGCTGCTGGCGAATAATTTTCTGCGGCATCAGCGTCCGTGCTCGCAACTTCCTTTCTGTATTCTTCTATGTCTTCTTTTAATTCGTCTTTCGACTTATCGCTCATCGAATAACTTATATCCACAATAGGATATGTGGTTTGTCCCGTTGGGTCGGCTGGATCCGCAATGCTGCGGTGAAAGCGCATTAAATCGGCAGAGTCGAGAAAGGGTAGGATATTCATGGGCAGATATTTCTGCGATTGCGGCTTGGGAACGGCATCCTTAGGATCAAAATAGGCGAACTCTTGGCCGGTCTCCGGATCCACTTCTTTATATAGCGGCTTAGCACTTAAAAGCGTTGCCGAGTCCTTATCCGCTTCGACTCTCCCGGTTTGAGGGTTGTATTTAAATTGTTCCCGCTTTCGGCCAGGTTCAACCGGTCCAATATACCTTTGAGAAGCGCCTCCACCGGCTTCGTTCTGTCTTCCTCTTCGGAACGTTAATGGCGATGTGGGGCTTCCTGCCCGGCCTTCTTCGTTACGATCTAAATCCATCCCATCATAATCGTCACCTAGCGGGTTGAAGTTGTCGTCTTCCATGGTCGCTGAACCCGCACCCGCGACAGATACTGATTGCTGACTCGATCTCGATTGCCTCGGAGGGCCTGCGTCGGTGCGTCGGCGTTTTGCTCTGTTATCCGTTTCGGTCGGTGCAGTTCGCTTGGTGATTTCTCCTAATGTTTGCTGAGCGATTTCTTGTAATAATTGCTGTGATGCCCTATCAAGTTCCTCTGACTCTGTTCGCTCTTCTGTGCGAGTACGTTCTCGTTCTAATTGAATGGACCTTCGACCATCTGGTACAAGGGCTAACTCATCGATTTCATTTCTTACTAGCTCATTCATCAACGTTGTTTGAGATAGCTCAATTGGCGTTTCACCCCTACCGCTACCTGGCGTCAAGCGCCAAGTGTCACCATCTATTTTTTGTATTAACACAAATTCGTCATGAAGCTCAGTTCCGTCAATGTTGGCGTTGGTCCCAATATGAATCAGCAAAGAGTTATTGTTATTTTTAGCAACCGCAAAAGCTTCTTTTGTATTTTCTAAAGCAAATGCCGCAGTGGCGACATCTGGCGTTATGGTGCGTGTCTCGTACTCTATTTCGTGGTGGTCAAGAATTTCAAAATATTGGCCCTTGGTAACACGCTTGTCGGCTGGCTCATCAGTGTCATTGAATCCTATTTCGATTAGGGATTGATGGAGTTCATCTATCTTGGTTGTTTGCCACGATGTTTCATTTGATTGACGTTCCAAGTAGCTTTGTTGAAAGTCTTTCCGCATAGCAACCAGCAAAGCTAAATGCCCCAACCAATGCCTTGCTACCTCTGGATCATCGCTCACCAAGGCGCTGAAAGTAGGGTCGTTTACCTCATCTCCCGTTGGAACTAACGCGATTGGATCTTCATTTTCATTAGCCATGTTGTACCCCTTAGAAAAAATTTTCTGGTGATTATTTCGTCATGCGCCGCTCAAAAAATTGTTTTACTCATTCCTACTATCGCCCTGTTTTTGAAGCGCCCGCTCTCGTCCGCGTCGTTAGCCGCTGCGCCGTGAGCGGGGTTGTATCGGCGTTGCGCCCCAATGCCGGCTCGATCGCGCCATCGCCATGCCAGTTAATGAGATGGCGCATGACGGTTCTCAATTCCGCTTGAGTGGCCGGCTCCTCGGCTTTCGATTGAAACGTCGCGTTCTGCGCTAACGCGCTCAGCAGCTTCTCCGCCAGCGCTTGTTTCGCGTCGTTTCCTTGTCCCTCTAGCTGGCGCCGCAACGCGTCCAACGGCGACCCGGTCGCCGGCAACGACTCCAGCAACACGCGATACACCGTCTTGATGTGTTTGCGATAGCCTTCAGAGGGGAGGCCCAATTGTTGGCATTCCTGTTGGTATTGGCGCTCCGTCTTATCGATCTCTGTCTGCTGCGCGGCCGTCAACACGCGCTCCGCAATCCCCAGGTGAGTTTTAAAGCGATAGTCCGGATGGCACACTTTCGCGAGGTTGTTGAGCGCCAGACTGGGTCGCGGATTATCGTCCTTGAACTCTTTGCCTTCGTTGTCCAACCAGCTGCGGATCGCCTGCGACAGCGCTTGCGGCGCCAGATTCGCCGATAGTTTGTTGTCCTTCGCATAGCCGATGAAGGCGTCGACGCACTGCGCGAATCGCGCGTAGCGGTGATCCTCGGTGGCGAAGTGGCCGGCGTCCTTGAGCGCGTCATACGCCTTGTTTACCGCATCCCAATTTTTCCAACGCGGCGGCCGTGGCGGCGTGGCTTCAACCGGGAGTTCAGCTGGAACGGTCGCCTTCAGATTGCCGAGGTCCACGGCGGGCGTCGGCGGCAATACGATCCCGTCATCCAACGCGTTGCGCAAGCCCGCCGCTTGCTCCGTCAACGCGTCGTCGGTCGACTTCGCCAGGTTCGTTACTCGACGCACCCGCTCCGCCGACCAGCCTTCCGTCGTTTGTTGGTAACGGACAATGGCGTCCACCGCGACGCCGGTGCGTTGATGCGCGACTCGGATCGCTTGCGCCTGCGCGACCAGCGACGCCTCTTTGCGTAGCGCTTTCTCGCGCAGCTGCTGGCTCAGGTTGTGCTCCTCGATCGCGCGGTTCATGAACACGATTGTTTTTTCCTCGATCGACGTACTGGCGATGCGCCGGGTTTCCGGATGCGCGAGCCGGTCCTCATCGATCAACTTTTTCGTCGTCAGCCGGTCGAGTACGGGCTCCCACGCCGGCTTGTCCTCCGCCATTTTTTCTATCACGGTCGGGTCATTCGTGTGCTTGAAAAAATCCGGGTCTAGCCACCGACTGCAGTCTTTGATCACTTGGATTTTTTGCCCCGGCTCCGGCGCCGGCAGGCCTTCCGCGCGCCCATTCGGTCCGCGCGCGAACGGCGGTTTCAATCGCCAGCGGCCGCCGTCCATGACGCCCGTTTTCAGCAACGCCGACAAGGAGAAGACGCTGCAGCCGTAGTCGGATTTTTGCGTCC
>DATLHW010000106.1:0-3528 GCA_035539675.1 Burkholderiales bacterium
GCGTTTGGACCATAACCGCGCGTTGTCGCAGCTGGCGGCCAAGAGCGGCAAGCCGGTGGACCAGATAGAGAAACTGATTGTTTGGGGCAACCATTCGCCGACCATGTATCCGGATTATCGTTTCGCCACGGTCGGTGGCCAGAGCTTAAAAACGCTGATCAATGATGATGCATGGAATCGTGACGTATTTATTCCAACGGTGGGTAAGCGTGGCGCGGCGATTATTGATGCGCGTGGTCTGTCGTCAGCCGCTTCCGCGGCTAATGCGGCAATCGACCATGTGCGTGATTGGTTGTTGGGCTCCAATGGCAAATGGGTCACCATGGGCGTGCCGTCCGACGGAAGTTACGGTATTCCAGAGGGTGTCATGTACGGCGTCCCGGTAACCACTGCAAATGGCAAGTATGAGCGTGTCAAAGGCCTCGAGATCGATGCGTTTAGCCGCGAGAAAATGGATCTTACGCTGAAGGAGCTTGAGGAAGAGCGCGCCGGCGTCGCTCATTTGCTGGGTTAATCGGTTTGTTTTAATCGAAGGCCGCCGTAGTTGGCGGCCTTTTGTATTCATCTCAAGGCAGCATGCTTGATTATTAGCTACAGAACGATTTCGTCCTAAAGGGATCGTTAAAAATGCTATAGGCCTTATTGACTCCTCAACCTCGCAACTGGCGCTGTTTTCTCCATGTCTGACGATACCCTCCATGACCTTGCTCATCAGGTTGGATTAGCTTTGAAGTCCAGAGGCCTCGTGCTGGTAACGGCGGAGTCTTGTACTGGCGGCTGGATAAGCGAGGTCATTACTTCGGTAGCGGGGAGTTCTGAATGGTTCGATCGCGGGTATGTTACCTACAGCAATCGGGCCAAGCAGGAAATGCTTGGCGTTAAATCGGAAACGCTTATTCAACATGGAGCGGTTTCCGAACCAACGGTGATGGAAATGGTTCAAGGCGCTTTGCTTGCGAGTGGAGCGGATGTGGCCCTTGCAGTGAGCGGCATTGCTGGACCTGGTGGCGCTACGCCCGATAAGCCAGTAGGGACAGTATGTCTTGGCTGGTGTTTACTAGGCGAGCAACCAATAACTGAGACGCGGCTATTGCCAGGTGATCGGACCGCAGTTCGCAGGCAGTCCGTTATTTTGGCTTTACAAGGCTTACTTGCGCGCATTCGTCCGGAGTAGAGGCGCCTCCCAGAGGTAGTTTTCTTCGCATACAAGTGGATTGATACAGAAAAGCGTTGCACGCATGCTTTGCTGTGCGGCATAATAGAACGATCGTTCGATAACCCATTGTTAGAAAGTTTGTCATGGATGACAACAAAAGTAAGGCTTTAGCTGCCGCTCTTTCGCAAATTGAAAAGCAGTTCGGTAAAGGCTCCATCATGCGGCTTGGCGAGCACGACATCGCCAAGGATATTCAGTCTGTTTCCACAGGGTCTTTAGGGCTCGATATCGCTTTAGGTATCGGCGGTTTGCCGCGTGGCCGGGTTGTGGAGATTTATGGTCCGGAGTCTTCAGGTAAGACGACGTTGACCCTGCAAGTCATTGCGGAAATGCAGAAGGAAGGCGGCAATGCGGCTTTTATCGATGCCGAGCATGCGCTTGATCCGCAGTACGCGGAGAAGCTTGGCGTTAACGTCGGAGACCTGCTGATTTCACAACCAGACAATGGCGAGCAGGCGTTGGAAATTGCCGACATGCTTGTGCGTTCCGCCTCCGTTGATGTCGTCGTGATCGACTCTGTGGCGGCCCTTACGCCGAGAGCGGAAATCGAAGGCGAAATGGGCGATCAACTTCCTGGTCTGCAAGCGCGCCTGATGTCGCAAGCGCTACGCAAGCTCACCGCCAACATTAAGCGTTCCAACACCTTGGTTATCTTCATCAACCAGATTCGCATGAAAATCGGGGTTATGTTCGGTAACCCTGAAACTACGACGGGCGGTAACGCGCTTAAGTTCTACGCCTCTGTTCGTCTCGACATTCGTCGCACAGGCTCCATCAAGAGAGGTGAGGAAGTGGTCGGCTCTGAAACCAAAGTGAAGGTGGTGAAGAATAAAGTAGCGCCGCCTTTCAGAACGGCCGATTTCGATATTCTTTATGGTGAAGGCATTTCCCGCGAAGGCGAGATTATCGAATTGGGCGTCCAGCAAAAGATTGTTGATAAATCGGGCGCCTGGTATGCCTACAAGGGCGAGAAGATTGGACAAGGCAAGGACAATGCCCGTGAATTTTTGCGGGAGCGTCCCGAGTTAGCGCGCGAAATCGAAGACAAGATTCGAGTTGCTGTGGGCATTACGCCGCTGAATGGCGCCAAGGAAGCAGAGCCTGTCTGAGCTATCGCTGAAAGCCCGCGCTGTTGCTTTTCTGGCGCGGCGTGAACATACGCGGCGGGAGCTTGCGAGGAAGCTTGCGCCTCATGCGGAAAGTGCTGAGCAAATGGAAACCCTGTTGGATGAGCTAGTCCAGCAGGGTTTTTTATCGGACGAGCGTTTTGTTGAAAGTCGCGTTAATGCGCGTATTGGCCGGTATGGGAGCCGGCGTATTGCTCAGGAGTTGTTGGAGAAGGGCGTGTCTGAAACGCTAGTAACGGAAGCCGTCGCTAATCTTAAAGCCGACGATTTACAAACGGCTCGGGCGCTTTGGGCGCGGAAGTTTGATGCGCAGCCGAAGGACGCGAAAGAAAAGGCGCGGCAAATTCGTTTTCTTCAGAGCCGTGGTTTTAGCTTCGATATCATCCGTCAGGTATTAGGGCAAGACGATTAACTCTCTCTCGCATGTTGCTCATAACCGCATCGCTTGGTCGAGGGGGCGCGGCGTCACTGTTCCCGCTGATTATTGATTGTCATCCTGAGGAACGAAGGATCTGCTTTTCTTCCTTCAGCATGCCACCCAAACATCGCTGCTTTAAAGTAGATCCTTCGTTACCTCAGGATGACAATAATGAGCGATGGTCCGGCAGTTAACGCCTGGGCTCTAATTCCATTTCCAACTCATCATGAACGCGAAAGCGGTGCTCAGACGGCAAAATTAGGTCGGCAAGCAATGCTGACAAAGTGCACGATTACTTTTGAAATGGAATAAACCGTTTTTACATGATTTCTATCCATGGCTGGCTTGAAGTCCATAATGGTAAGATGCGGTCAATGTCCTATTCCGGATGCGCCTGTTTTTTGCAGCTTTGAGTAACTTTTGGCGTAGCGGAGTTAAAGCTTGAAACGTGCATTAGAAAAGCGTCAAAACTCGCTCAGGTGGGCGACCAATGACCGCTTTATCCTCGGCAATGATGATGGGGCGTTCGATCAAAATCGGATGAGCGATAAGCGCATCGAGCCATGCTTCATCGGATAGCTGTGCGTCCTGGTAATGTGTCTTGTACGTCTCTTCGCTTTTACGCACGATTTCTTCTGGCTTCATTCCAAGCTTTTTCAAAATTTCGCGCAATTCAGTTTTGGTCGGAGGCGTTTTTAGATACTCAATCACCTCTGCGGTGACGCCTTTTTCCTCAAGTAGCGCCAGCGTGGAACGGCTCTTGGAGC
>DATLHW010000107.1:0-3383 GCA_035539675.1 Burkholderiales bacterium
ATTCATAGAGTGCTTTCCTGGAATCTTGCAAAGCGGAAGCGATTTCAGTGAATTTGTCGGGTTGCTTCCCTATCCGCTTACCATCTGGACCTACGGGCCAGGCTTGAGAAAGCGCGCTGGCTTCTGTTTTCGGATCTTTGCGTCCCAGAACTTTCCAGTAATCGTTGGCTGAGAAAAACATTTCAATGCTCCTCAGAAGTCGCTAGTTAAGAATTGGGTGATCTATCCCATGCGAGGCGTCCAACGACCCTTTTGGGCTTCTAACCGTGTTTCCGAATAAAGTCCCTAATCTTCGGATAAACCTTTTCGCGATACCGACGCCCACTGAAGATGCCGTAGTGACCAGCGCCGGTTATGGTGAGGTGCTGCTGCTTGTCTTCTGGAATGTTGCTGCACAAGTCGTGCGCAGCCTGCGTTTGTCCGCTGCCGGAGATGTCATCAAGTTCTCCTTCGATCGTCAGAAGCGCGGTATCGGTTATGGCCGAGGGGCGCACCAGTTCGCCTCTAATGGTCATCTTTCCTTGTGGGAGCTGATGCTCCTGGAATACGACTTTAATGGTGTCCAGGTAATATTCCGCAGCAAGATCCAGCACGGCGTTGTACTCATCGTAAAAGCGCCGATGCGCGTCAGCGCTCTCGCCGTCGCCCTTCACCAGATCGAGGTAATAGTCCCAGTGTGAATTCAAGTGCCGGTCGGGATTCATGGCGACAAAGCCCATGTGCTGCAGAAATCCGGGATAAACGCGCCGCCCGCCGCCTGCGTATTTGCCCGGCACGCGATGGATGACAGTCTTCTCAAACCATTCGTAGGAATGTCGTTTGGCCAGCGCATTGACGGCGGTGGGGCTTTTACGAGTGTCAATTGGGCCGCCGATCATGGTCATCGTGGCAGGCATGCAAACATCGCCTTTGGCCGCCATTAACGAAATTGCAGCGAGCACCGGCACGGTCGGCTGACAGACGGAGATGACGTTAACCTTCGGGCCAAGGAACGAGATGAATTCCTTCACGTAATCGACATAATCGTCCAAGTGAAATGGACCTGCCGACAACGGCACCGTTTTCGCATCCATCCAGTCGGTTATATAAACGTCGAAGTCTGGCAGCATCGCGTTGACGGTGTCACGCAGTAGCGTCGCGTAATGACCGGAGAGAGGGGCAACCACCAACACAATGGGATCCTGGCGGTCCGTCGCGCGTTGAAAATGGAGCAGACGGCAAAATGGTTTTTCGAGGGCAGTGACTTCCGTTATCGGCGTCGTTTTGCCATCGATGATTGTTTCTGTCAGACCGAACTCGGGTTTTCCGTAACGCCTTCCAAGGCGCATCGCCACGTCATAGCCGGCGGCGAGATTGCGACTGAATGGCGCGTATGCAAACGCACTGCTGGGGTTGGAGAGTAAACCGAGACCCGTTTGAGCCCAAAACATAAAGGGTGACAGGGCTTGGTGTGATAACTCATGCAATTCGTAAAGCATCTTTTTCTCCCTCTTATTTTTCAGCATCGGCTGAACGGGATTTTTTGTTTGCTTATCGCCGTCGACGCTGTTCTTACTAGCCGAAAGGAAAGCATAAGGCATGCCAAACGCGACCGAATATCGCAAGGCTCTGGAGGAATGCGGGATTTAGAGATCCTAATAGTGACGCCGGAACGGCTCACTTTCCGGAAATGCAAAAGTTTGTCCATTCGAATGCGCGAAATTGAGAACACATCGCAAAAATATTGCAATGCATCAATGGTGTGGAAGGCGCACATCTCTATATCGGAGTTGTGTTCCATTTAACGAAACAAAGCTCTGCTTGCTGGTTATGCTTGTATTCATTCCGCTATTACCTTCAATAAGGGAGCCAACTCGTGAGCGATTCATTAAAAGCGCTGCTTGGGGAATGCCAAACCAAATACCTGCGGCAATTGGCTGAGAAGTTTCCGCGAATAGTCGAGAAGATTGTTTCCCTGTGGAACGCGCCAGAGGCGCTGAGCGTCTATTTTCAGACGCTTCTCGTCGCCGATCGACCCGATCGGCAAGGATTCCCTGCGGCGATTGCATCGGCGCTTTTTACGTTAAGTCATTTCTACGATGACATTTAGCAGCGACAAAAAGAATCCGACGATGTGTGGGAAAACGAAATGGCCGAGGTAAAAGCCGAACTGGAGCAGCTTGCCGTACCCGTTAACGAACGTAGTCTGTTCAAGGCTTCCGAGGGACGAGATCGCGACGCTCTGGAGTTGTTGCTTCGCGCAGGTCTGAATCCGAATTGCCGCGACGAAAAAGGAATGGACGCCGTTAATGGTCGCCTGCTTCGAAGGGAGCGAAGAAATCGCTCTTCTACTTATCACTCATGGCGCGAGGATCGATGCGCGCGACAGGGATGGGTACACGCCGTTGCACTGGGCGGCGCTTGGCGACTTTGAGATTGTCGTGAGACTGTTGCTGAGCAAAGGCGCCGATGCCAATGTGCGCAGCCGTTATGGCATCACCCCCTTGATTCAGGCCGCTGTGAGGGGGCATTTAGCGGTAGTGGAAGCGCTGCTGGCTTCCGGCGCTCGCGCTAACGAGTCGACTGATGAAGGTTGGAGTGCGTTGCACAAGGCAATCGCCAATGGACACTACAAGGTTGTGGAGATGTTGCTGGATCACGGCGGGGATTTATTAGCGGCGCATCCTGGCGGCGTCACGCCTTTCCTGATGGCGCAAAAGAGTGTGCATCCTGCAATGCGCGATGCGATTAGCCAATGGGCGCGAAAGGCGGCAGCGGGGCGCACCAAAGGCGCTGATCGTTTGAGCATACATTCCGCATGATTTCTATGAACTAGAAGCCCAAAAGTGCGCATTTCATCTGAATAGTGAGTGGGCCCTTCATGGCTGGGCGGGCTAATTACCACGCTTAAGCGCCTGTTGGGTTTCTTTACCATGCCTCCCCGATAACGCATCCATAGCGAGCAGGATATTCCTGCGGGATTTTCGTTTTCGCAAGTTAACCCTCGCCGTCTTATTCCAACCTTGTAACGCACATATCTCACGAGAATGAGATTGTGAAATATATGTCATCAATATCAATGATATATGGCGGGTTATGATGTCGTGGCTTTCTGGCATCAACCTTGCACGGTAACTAAATGAATAAGCGGCTCTTGCTCCCAAGAGGCCGCCGCTTGGCGTTGAAGGGTCGATAACTTCTACAACTTACGGTCCTGAAAGAGGATGGATTTATGAGTGCATCGGAAGACAAAACCGCCCTTCAATTCGCTTATCAAGTGAAGTTCGGACAGCAGAGCAGCGAGATTATATTGGGGCCTGAGAGACTGGACTTCTTATTGCGGGCTTATGGCAAAGCGCAAGAGAACTATCTCAAGTTGCAACAGGACTATCGCAGGTTGCAAC